>JAZANL010000001.1:0-15939 GCA_036251765.1 Thermoplasmatota archaeon
GTAGCTACTGATGAAGACGAGGCCATGGAACGGGTCCTCTCAACCTTCGGTAGCCGACACAGAGTACGTAGACGATTCATTCTCGTCGACGGGATTACTGAGATAGATCCTGCGGTTTCCTCTGCGCCCGTCGTCGAGGCCCACTTTGGCGTTTCAGGAAAAACGCCCTCAGGCCCGAAAACAGAGGAAGAGTGACTCTAGACCGCACAAACCCATCACGATAATGGGCAATTCTGAAAGGTGACGCGTCGGAGGGCGCTCCGATGAAGAAGTGGCTGATGAGGCAATATTGGCGCATCCAACAGAGCCAGGCAATAATCGGACTAGGCTTCTGGACAGCCACCATCACCCTCCTGGTATGGCCTTACGTGTCATGGAGATTCGAATCTAACGACACCCTCATGTTCATTCCGATGACGTATGTAGGGCTCCTGGGTATCGCCGCAGGCGTCCTAACCACGGTACTCCTAGTCGGCTTCTTCTACGACGTCACCTTCGGCCTATGGAGGGACCACATCACAATCAACCAGGAGAGAAACCCATTTGCTGTGTACAAGTTGAACCCTACTTGGGGCATAGTTATCGCCCAAACAAACGAGATTCTCAGACGAGTAGCGCCTGATGACGAGGAGGTCCAGAGGTACTGCAAGTTCGTGGATCGGATGCTGATCTGGAACTCCAAGGAGGAGATTTGGGCTAGGGCCATGTCATCATGGAAGGAACTCATGGGGGATGAGGACCCTTTCCTGTTCTACCTGGACGAGGAAGCGAGAACCAAATTGGAAGAAGCAGCAGACAACCTCGAGGAATTCTAGGGGCCCAGCATGTCGTACGACCCCCATGAGGTAGTCGGCATCGCTATCGACGCAGGACATGCTATTATGGCTGTGTACGACTCTTCCGAAGGGATCGAGGTTCAGAACAAGGATGACGACTCCCCACTAACGAAGGCCGATATTGCTGCTCATGACGCCATCATCAGAGGCCTGCAATCTATTGATCCCAACACCCCTATAGTTTCAGAGGAAGGAAGGGTTGGAAACCCAGGGGAAGCCGAGACCTCTTGGCTGGTAGACCCGCTGGACGGCACAAAGGAGTTCATCAAACGCAACGGGATGTTCACAGTCAACATCGCACATATGAGGAGGCATGGGGACCGATGGACACCGACCTTCGGTGTCGTCCATGCCCCTGATGCCAAGACAACTTGGTTTGGAGGGGAAACAACCCCCGCATCCCTGGTCACAGACGCATCAACCACCACAATCTCTGTGAACAGCAGGCCAAAGGCCCCAATCCAGCTAGTCGCAAGCGGCAGCCACCGTGCGGCTAGGGACGAAAGGTTCGCCGAACAGATCGGCAGCCATGACCTAGTCAGAATGGGCTCCTCGCTGAAGGCCTGCGCAGTAGCAGATGGAACCGCCGACCTCTATCCTCGATTCGGCCCCACTTCCTGTTGGGACATAGCAGCAGCCCATGCGGTAGTGGAGGCGGCGGGAGGCTTCGTGCTGGATCCAACCGGTCAACGGCTGGACTATGACTTGGTGGAGGACGTACTCAACCCGCACTTCCTAGTCACATGCAGCACTGAATGGAATGAGATTTGGGCCCAGAATCAGGATTAAATGAACGGCTCGGGTCGGCGAGCCGTTCGGGTGCAGTTATGGGAAACAAGGTAGTTTGGCTGATTGGACTTTCAGGAGCGGGCAAGACAACGATAGCAGAAGCCGCTGCAAGGAGGTATGGCGCCGAGCTTCTCGACGGCGACACCATTCGCGACTTCTTCTCCAATAACGACTTCTCAAGGCAGGGAAGGGAGAGGCACCTCCTAGGCATAGCAAAGATGGCCAGACTGATGTCCAAGCACACCCCTGTCATCTGCTCATTCATCACACCATACGAGGAAGTGCGTGAGAGAATACTGGAAATCCTTCCTAGGAACTCAGTCATGGTACACGTCTCAACCTCCCTAGAAGTGTGCGAGGACAGAGACGTCAAGGGCCTTTATGCCAAGGCCAGATCAGGAGAGATTTCCAACTTCACCGGCATTTCGGATCCATTCGACGAACCAGAGTGCGCCCACATCACCCTGGACTCAAGCGGAGCCCCGGGTCACACAGTTGACGATATGGTCGCGGAACTCTCGCACCTGTTCGAGAAGCCCAAGGCAGTGCTTCTACCAGGGCGTTGGCAGCCACTACACGTCGGGCACGAATGGTTGATTCAACAAGAACTCGACAAGGGAAAGAGGGTCGTTGTCGGAATCCGTGACACACCCGTCACAGAGTCCGACCCATACCCCGCTCACCTCCGCAAGCGCATGATCGAGCACAGGTATGCCGATGAGGACGTCGAGGCATGGATAATGCCAGACATCGAGGCGGTTTCATATGGGCGCAAGGTAGGTTACGAGGTCAGGGAGGCCCAAGACATCCCAGCCGAGGTTTTCGCAGTCTCCGCTACGGGTGTCCGAGGAGGCAACAGGGCAAACGTATCGGAGAGAGTGATGGAGTTCATGATTGCAGAAGGAATCTGGGACGGAGAGTGACTTGCTCTCTGAATCAACCCAGGGTTTCGCACTAGTCGCCTGCTCAGTTCTGCTCCTCCCACTGTCGTTGGGTCTGATGCAGGCTCTCGATGAAACCGAGAGAGATTACGAGAAGGAGTGCGACCTCACATATCGTGCGCTAGTTGGCAACGTTAGCACACCCGACTCGGAGCGCTGTAGCGAACTGGATGCAGCTCGGGCGAGTGGAGCAGCGCGCTTCATGACATCAGTGGGGGCATTCATACTAACTGGACTAATTGGGACCGCGATGCTACTGCCGACTAATGAGAATTAGAGATATTTTGAGCAGCGACGCCTTCATTGCACCCCTTGCATCCCGTGAACCATGACTGAGCCTGACAGGGAGGAGCTTCAGCGCCTGGCTCAACTTGTTGAGGTAAACAGAGAGCGACTACAGGCACTAGAGCAACAGATCCGCAATCTCGAGGGGATAAAAATAGAACAGGAGCACGCTATGGAGGCTCTAGAATCGATCTCAGAACAGGGAGCCAAGGGAGCGATGGTCCCCCTTGGTGCCGGCGTCCAAATCGTGACCGACATCCCTCCCGATGCAGGAGCCGTAGTTGACATAGGAAGCAGAGTTCAGGCTGAGAAGACTAGGCCTGAGGCACTCGAGATCCTCAGATCTAGGAACGACGAACTGAAGGGAATCATAGACTCGGTTACGAAGGAGCACCAGGAACTCGAGAACCACGTTGTCGCCCTTGCAAGCAGATTCAATGAGATAGCAACTGGAATCCAGGCCCCGGGTGACAGCGATCACCACGAGCCTGAAAACGTCCAGGCCACCCAAACAAAGCGCAGGCCTAGGAGAAAGAGGGGAACGGAACTAACCCTTGATGATTGAGGATTTTGCATGGGGCTCTTCGATCGATTCCGAAAGAAGGTCAATCAGGCCGACGAGGGTAACGGATTCATGGCGGAAGAGGGCTCCGAAATCGCAGAGAAAGCAATCGCAGACAGAGAGGAAGCGCTCAGAAGCATGAACCAAGAGGACGCTACTCCCGATGAGCCAACTGGTGAATATAGTGAGTGGGACGAATTAGACGACGATTTCACAGACCCATTTTCCGCCCCGACCAACTCAAAGGAGAGGAAGAGAGCTGCACGAGAACAAGCCAACAAGAAATCAAAGCAACCGGTTAGCCCCCCAATTAGAGATCCAATGGACTCTACCACGGGAAGGAAACTGGCAGAATCAGACATGACATTCGAAATAGACCTATCAGAATACCACACCAACATTGGCGGCATGGTAATTAGTGGTGGCGCATTGTTGGACGAGATTCTCGAGGAGCTCGAGGATGAATTACTGTCATCAGACATGGGCCACGATGCAGCATCGGAGTTGATCACGAACCTGAAGACTCACTTGATCGGCTCTAGGGTTAGCAGGAAGGCACCCCTCAGCGAGGTCGTGGAAAGAGGCCTTAGAGGCGCCCTGCTGTCCCTGCTCAAATCAGGATACTGGGACTTCGATCGCACAATAAGCGACTTCGTAACAGAGGGGACGCCCGTTGTGATCATGATGGTGGGCGTCAACGGAACCGGAAAGACAACCACATCCGCAAAGATTGCCAAGAGGCTGACAGACCAAGGCTACGGAGTAGTACTAGCCGCCGCAGACACATTCAGAGCAGGAGCCATCGACCAACTCTCTGCTCACGCTGACCGATTGGGCATCAGGTGCATCAAGAGTCAGAGGGGCGGCGATTCTGCCGCGGTTGCCAGAGACGCCATCGAGAGCGCCAGGGCTAAGGACGACGATGTCGTGATCATCGACACTTCGGGACGGATGCAGAACAAGTCCAACCTAATGGAGGAGCTTCAGAAGGTACACAGGGTCACGCAGCCCCATCTGGTACTTTTCGTCGCTGACGCGCTGGCCGGCAATGACGCAGTCACACAAGCCATCGAGTTCCAGAGGAGGCTGACCTTCGACGGCGCCGCACTATGCAAACTGGATACAGATGCCAGAGGCGGTGCGGCACTGTCTATTTCCCATGCCACCGGTCGGCCAATCATTCTAGCTGGAACCGGCCAGGGCTACGATGACTTGGAACCGTTCGACCCAAACTGGCTGGTAGACCAACTACTTTCGTGAGCCATTGACCAGCCCCTTCTTGACCTCCCTCCTATGTGGGAGCACCAGATGACTTCGGATGACAAGCCGACCGCCCTCATAGTTCACGAGAACGGAATCACGGCTAGCAGGCTCAAGTCGATAATGAGTCAGAGGGGATGGGATTCCCAAATCTGCGATGATGGCGACAAGGCTGTGGACGAATACGTCAAAATCAAGCCAAACATGGTTTTCTTGGGGCTAAATTTGCCAACCATGGACGGGCACGTCGCGGCCCTTGAGATCAGAGAGAGCGATCCCGAAGCCCGAGTCGTCTTCGTAGTAAGCAAGTCAAGATTGGCCAAGGCAAACGACGCTGCCTTTTCTGCCGGAGCGGTTTCCGTACTGGTGACGCCACTCACCAGAGCGGACATAGACCAGCAGTGGGTCCTGATGAACGGCCCCATTCCAGATGCTCCAGGATTAGCAGACTTAGACGCCCTTTACCCCGAACTCGAGGAGGAGCCACAAACTCTCCCGCCACTTCCGGCCCCACCATTCCCAGAGAGTAACGGTGAGATTGACGCCCCTCCGTCTCCGACAATTCCCCTCCCCGAGCCTCCCAAACCGAAGAAGAAGCGAAGGCTACTTCGAATCCTGATTATTCTGGCAGTGTTCGGGGCAATTGGCTTAGGGGGCGCGTCGTACCTAGGGCTAGCCGAATTCTAGTGACCTCGGTCTTCCACGAATTCAGCCACCACCCCTCCTACTATGCTGCTGCCGACCGGGGTTTCAGTTATGACCTCCACAGAAACGCCATCATCGTACAAAAGGCTCTCATCCAACGCAGACAGACGCAACCCGACTCTCCACCTCTTCAGAACCTCGAAAAAGACATACGAAGCAACCCCGAAAATCACTATCGCGGAACAGCCCCATGATAGCACATCTCCAGACGACGCCACACTATCTCTCCAGCAACGCTCCCCATGATAATGAAGCATACTGGCGTGCAGCAGCGCGCGGATCTTCCGATGCGTGGATTCCTGAACCGACGATGATAGCATCCGAACCAGCTAGAACGGCTTCGGCGGGGTGGCCATATCTTTGCCCCAGGACCCCTTCCTTCGCACTCAGATTTACGCCCGGCGTCCAAATCATCCGCCCCTCTCCAACCTTGGAACGAAGCGCCTTCAACTCGGTAACAGAACTCCCATTTCCGATATACCCCATTACATGGGGGGAGGCCCTGCCCATATCCAGGGTCTCTTCGGTATATTCCTCTCGGAGTAGATTTCCAGAGCTGGACATTTGGGCCAGGAGTAGAACGCCCCCCACCCGTTCGACCTCGTCCCAGGCGGAGGCTATGCCGTCTACGACGTCCGGGCCGCTGACGCTGTGAGAAGTGACCAGGTCAGCCCAGGACCGTATGTCGTACAAACCGCCCATTTGAGTTTGAGCGACTCTGCCGATGTCCGCGAACTTCCGGTCTTCGAAAAGAAGCATACCTTTGGAACGAGCCACTTCAACGACTCCTTCCCAATCCCCCATGTTGAAGCCCTCGACCATGTCAACATGGGTTTTCAGTGCACAAACGCTCTCTCCCACATCTTCGATTAGTTGCACCAAACCATCTACAGTTGGCAGATCAGCGGCAAGGACCACCAGCGACTCCTTTTCGCACGCAATCCGCATGAACTCATGAGACAGCGGGTGCGCGCAGTTCGCCCATCTGGGGCCCCAAGCATCCTCCGCTTTCATCCTACAGCCCTATACTCACCCGTTTGTGAAGTCTTCCCCCTTCTCAGAAATATGAAGCCCCGTCAGTCCCCGCCAGCACCATGCATCCAGCGGCACTGGTCGGTCTAGGAGGCGCAATAGGCTCGATTGCACGATGGGGGGTCGCGGAAGCCATGCCTCCGGGAACTGGTGGAGTCCCGTGGGCAACAGTAGCCGTGAACCTCTCCGGGGCCTTCCTCCTTGGTATTCTGATGGCCGCCTCACTACAGACGGAGACACTACTTTTTCTAGGAACCGGCCTACTGGGGGGCTTTACCACTATGTCCACATTCGGCGTCGAGACAGTCAGCCTCCTCAAGGACGATAGCACAGCAGTAGCAGCTCTCTATGTCGCCCTCAACCTGTTGGCCCCAATAACAGCATGGCTCGGTTGGCAATTGAGCGAGGCCTTCCTGGCATAGGGTGAGAGCATGCCTACTGAAACTAACACACGACTCTTCGAAGTTACGACGAAGGATCTCGAAGGCCTCCCCGACGCTCGAGGCGAGAGCGTGAGATCGATGCTCAAAGCCGACCATGGAATCGACGTGCTCTCAGTTCGGGTTATACTCGGGTACCAAGTCAGATCCGATGTATCCGAAATCGAAGCCGAGTCCCTAATTTACGACTTGTTCGCCGACCCGGTAATCGAAGTCGGCTCCATGGACTCAAGGATACTGGACGACTTCCCGAGTCCACCCGAAGCAGCAATCCAGGTCGGCTTCAAGCCAGGCGTCACGGACAACTCGGGGCAAGCGGGTTTGGATGGCCTACTGACACTTTTTCCAAACCAATCATCGGCGATGGTGGCCACATTCACCACATATGCATTCTGGGGGGTCGAAGATGGCATCTCTGCAGACGACTTGGCAGCCACCCTTCACAATTCAATGATAGAGAGGGCAGCTGTAGCGGGAAGAGACGACTGTTCGAAAGGCGCATGGCCCCTTCTGGAGTTCCCAGCGATGCCCAAAGCGCTCTTCCAGGAGCCCGCAACAGTCGATTTGGAGGTCAGTGACGAAGAGCTAATCGAAATCAGCGAGCAGGGACTCCTGGCGCTAAACCTCGACGAGATGAGGGCGATACAGGCACACTACCGCGACCCAACAGTCAGGTCCGCTAGGAAGGAGATGGGACTCCCCTCGGCTCGTCCAACTGACGCAGAACTGGAGTGCCTAGCACAGACATGGTCAGAGCACTGCTCGCACAAGATTTTCGCAGCCAGAATTAGGCACACGGACAAGGTTACAGGAGAGGACTCGACAATAGACTCCCTGTTCAAGACCCACATCATGCAACCCACTCTCGACATACAGGGAGAAGTAGACTGGCTGCTAAGCATCTTCCACGACAACTCCGGGGTCATCTCGTGGAATGACGACTGGAGCGTCTGCATCAAGGCGGAGACCCACAACAGCCCCAGCGCACTAGATCCCTATGGGGGGGCAATAACCGGGATAGTGGGTGTCAATCGAGACATACTCGGAACCGGACTCGGGGCCAGGCCGATTGCCAACACGGATGTATTCTGCTTCGGCCCACCAGACTACTCCGGGAGCATCCCTCCAGGGCTCTTCCATCCCTCGAGGGTATTCAGGGGGGTCCATTCAGGAGTCAGGTCGGGGGGGAACGAATCAGGAATACCGACAGTTAATGGAGCAATAGTGTTCGACGAGCGATACATAGGCAAGCCACTGGTTTTCTGCGGCACGGTGGGGATTATGCCACGTTTGCTTGCTGATGGTAGGGAGAGCCACGTGAAAACCCCTCAGCCCGGCGACATAGTCTACATGGTAGGTGGACGTGTAGGAAGCGACGGGATCCATGGTGCAACCTTCTCCAGCCTAGAGCTGACGGAGGAGAGTCCGAGCTCCGCAGTCCAGATCGGCGACCCAATAACACAGAAGAAGATGCTCGACATGATAATCGAGGCGAGGGATGCAGGTCTGATACAGGTCATTACGGACAATGGGGCAGGAGGGCTATCCAGCAGTGTGGGCGAGATGGCAGAACTCACAGGTGGAGCGGAACTAGACCTCGGCACAGTACCCCTGAAGCAGGCAGGACTCTCATCCTGGGAGATACTGGTCTCCGAGTCTCAAGAGAGAATGACCGTGGGCGTCAGGCCAGAAGACTGCGCTGACTTCGAGGAACTAGCCGCGCTGCACGAAGTTGAGGCCACCGCAGTTGGTTCGTTCACTGACTCCGGTGCCTTTGTTGTCCGACACGGGGACGCCCCCGTCGCCAATCTGCCGATCCAATTCCTTTTCGACGGCTGCCCGCAACTAGTGCTTGAGTCCGAATGGCAGCCCCCCGTCCATTTTCCAGTCGAGACGCCCGATCTAGACGAGGCGGAAATGGGGACGCTCCTCGGCAGGCTGCTAGCCAGGCCAAACGTCGCTAGCAAGGAGTGGTGGGTTCGCTCTTACGATCACGAGGTCATAGCACAGAGCGTAATCAAGCCATTCGTCGGTGCAAACCACGATGCCCCGGGTGATGCAGCGGTAATCGCGCCGCTGCAAGGCGGAACGCAAGGCCTCGTCATTTCGAACGGCATCGCTCCTAGGTACTCGGACATAGACGCCTACGCTATGGCCGCAGCCTCCGTGGACGAGGCATTACGCAATGCGGTCTGCGTGGGGGTGGACTTGGATCTAATCGCCGGCCTGGATAACTTCTGCTGGCCGGACCCCATCGAATCCTCAAAGACGCCGGATGGGAGGTACAAACTCGCTCAGTTAGTTAGGGCAAACAGGGCTCTGGATGAAGTATGCAGGGCATACCGACTACCATGCATCAGCGGAAAGGACTCAATGAAGAACGACGCTATGCTGGGAGGCGAGAAGATAAGCGTCCCACCCACACTTCTCTTCAGCCTCCTCGGGAACCATCATGATGTGCGCAAGGCCGTCTCATCAGACTTCAAGAAGCCAGGCGACTCCATATTCCTAGTCGGTCAGACGCATCAGGAACTAGGCGCCAGCGAACTCTCGTTCATGTTACGAGACGAGGGCAAAGGAGGCATAGGGGGAGCCGTTCCAGAGATAGACCCCGAAAGGAACATGGCTGCATACAGGGCTCTGACTTCCGCGATGGGCAAGGGTCTGGTTGCCAGTGCACACGACTGCAGCGATGGGGGGCTTGCCGTGGCCTTGGCCGAGAGCTGCTTCGGGTCTGACTCGGGGGCGATGGTGGACATTACCCCGCTATGGTCTGACTGTGAACACTTGGATCACTGGGGGGCATTGTTCGGAGAAAGCCTCGGTCGGATCTTGGTGAGCACCAAGCCGGAAGACAGGGATGCCTTCGAGAAATCCATGAATGGAGTGTGCTGCAACTTCATCGGGACCGTCTCCGAAGGAGATGAAATTTCATTCAGCAGAAACGGAGACGCCCTACTATCCGCATCCATGCGCGACTTGAGGGAATCCTGGAAAGGTACGTTGCATGGAGGAGGTGGATGATGGAGCCGCAGGTCGCCGTTCTTTCCGGCTTCGGAATCAATTGCGAGACCGAGACCATGGCAGTTTTCGAAATGGCCGGAGCGTCGGCTGACAGGGTTCACGTCAACAGACTAGTTAGCGAGGAGATACGGCTGTCAGACTACCAGATAATGGCCATCCCCGGGGGTTTCTCGTTCGGAGATCACCTGGGAAGCGGCAGACTGATGGGAAACCGCCTCAGATTCGGACTGAGGGAACAGGTCAGGGAGTTCGTATCCTCCGGGAAACCAGTCATCGGCATTTGCAATGGCTTCCAGGTGCTTGTCAAGATGGGCCTACTGCCGGGCGACGATGAAGTAAGCCTGACCCAGACGGCATCACTAGCACTGAACGACAGTGGGCATTACGAGAATAGATGGGCAACTCTGGAGTTCGATCCCGATAGCCCGTGCATCTGGACGCACGGACTACAGCGCATGCGTGTCCCGGTCCGTCATGGAGAGGGGAAGTTCGTCACCGATGACCAGGATTTGTTGGACAAGTGGGACGAATCAGGGCAATTGGTCGCAAGATACGTGGATCCCGCAACCGCATATCCAAGTGCGGGAGACGAGATATTGCCATACCCAGTTTCACCGAACCAGAGCTGGAGGAACATTGCTGGAATCTGCGACCCGTCGGGACTGGTCTTCGGCCTGATGCCGCACCCAGAGGCAAACCACTCAACTTGGTTGGGGGCCACTTGGACCAGAGAGGACCCTGCCCATGGGGAGGGTGAAGGGATGGGAATTTTCCACAACGCAGTTAGGCATGTCCTAGGCGGCTAACCCAGTATTTCGAGGACCCTCCTGAAGGCTGCCAGAATCAGGACCAACACCAGTATCCCCCTGACTCCGCTCTGGGACGACACCCGTGATCCATATCTAGAACCAAGGAAGCCACCTATCAGCACTACAGATGCGAATGGGATCAGCAGGCCCAAATCAAAGTCAATCCTGCCAGCAAGACCTGCTCCAGACAACCCAGCCAGGGAATTTAGCCATACGAAAAGCGCGGTCGTCGCCGCAGCCTCCTTCGCTGTGGCCCATCTTCCGAGCATCAGGGCAGGGAGGAGGAAAATGCCACCGCCCAGGCCAATCACCCCACTCGCCAAACCAATCGCCCCACCAACCACCGCGGCCTTCGCAGCACTGGGCCGAACTGCTTCGGTTACCCCCGCATCCCCTGAAACCAATCGCCAAGCCGCAACTATCAATGCGATTGAAAGCAAGGAGTCGTATACGACCCCCTCCACGAGGACGAACCCTCCAATAGCTGCCATGGGCACGCTTGCAGAAACGAAAGGAATCGATAGTTCGACGACATGATGTCCAGATTTGTGATAGTGCCAAAACGCGATACCAGCAACGATTAGGTTCAGTGACCATGCATATTGCTTCAGCCAAATCGCCTCAGATACTGCAAACGACGTCATCGAAAGTACAGCCAGATATCCCGAAGCACCACCGAGTCCAACCGAGGAATAGAGGGCAGAAACCGCGAAGAGGGCCAATAGAACAAGCGCCAACTCAGTGGAAACCACGAGGACCGCTTTGGGAAGGACACTTCAACTCCACCGTTTCCCGGTATTCATGGAGAAGGGAGTCTCTCTGGAACGGGCGTTGGAGATAGCGGGCGGCCTGTCTATGGAAAGAAACTCGGAGCACCTCCCTCTGGACATGGCTACGGGGAGGATACTTTTCGAGGACATAATTTCACGTGTAGACGATCCCCGGTTCGACAACTCTGCCATGGATGGCTGGGCTGTTAGAGAGGCTGACTGCAAAGAACCAGGTGCAGTGTTGAGGGTGGTCGGTACCAGTCAGGCAGGCTCCACTGATGTCCCACACGTGAGGGAGGGCGAGGCGTGCAGCATCATGACTGGAGCGCCGGTTCCAGAGGGCGCCGATGCAATCGTAATGGTCGAGGACTCGACCACAGAAGGCAATACTGTAACAATCAACGGACCAGCTAGGCCCGGCTACATCAGAAGGAGGGGTGAGAACCTGACCGAGGGGGAGAGCCCCCTGAAATCCGGAAGCCTGCTAACGCCTTCGGCGATATCACTCTGTGCAACAATGGGGCACGATAGTTTGCCTGTAGTGCGCAAACCCTCGATTGCCGTGATAGGCGTAGGGGATGAGCTGACTCCCCCCGGCGAACCATTGTCGAAGAACTCCATTTACGAGTCCAATACGTTCGGAATATCTTCGCTTGTCAAGAAGATGGGCTGCATCCCACAGAGATCGGACCTGATTCGAGACAACATCGATGACTTGAGGGAAGCCCTTGACGAGGCGGCGGAAACCTGTGATGCCATAATCACCAGCGGAGGGGTCAGTATGGGCAAGTGGGACCTTGTGAGACAGATTATGGAGGAAGAGGGACAAATCAGTTTCTGGAGGATAATGATGAGGCCTGGAGGCCCACCCCTATTCGGCTCTTGGAAGGGCACACCAATCTTCGGCCTCCCTGGGAATCCAGTAAGTAGCCACGTTGTGTTCACAGTCCTAGTGGCCCCTTGGATTTCCCAGAGCATGGGCTCCGATGAAAACCTCGGCTCTAGGATGGCGAACAGGGTCCGAGTCACTATGCAGGAGCCACTCAGAGGGGCGCCGGGCAAACTATGCATGAGAAGAATCTCAATCAGGCAGGAGGGAGAGTCATTGGTGGCATCAACCAGTACCCACCAAGGAAGTGGCAATATTCACAGCATGGTAGCGCACAACGGCCTATCACTACTGCCGCCTGATACGGATTGCGAAACCGGTGAAACTATCGACGCCTTGTGGCTATGCTGAGACATTAACCCTAAGTGCACCCGATTCGGATCTCTTCCCGTGCTCGCAAACATAGGGGGGCAACCACCCTTGAAGCATTCTGAGAAGATTGCTCAGGCATGGATTGAAAGGAGCGCGCCGTGACTGCTTACTCTGGCCGAGGTGATGCGATGTCTGACAGGAAGAAGAACGGCTTCTCCAAGGACGGTTGGATTGAGGTAAAGGGAGCCCGAACTCACAATCTCAAGGACATAGACGTCAGCATCCCAAGGGGAATGTTCGTAGTAATTTCAGGGGTGTCGGGCTCAGGAAAGTCAAGCCTCGCATTCGACACCCTCTATGCGGAGGGCCAGAGGAGATATGTGGAAAGCCTCAGCTCCTATGCAAGGCAGTTCCTTGGTCAGATGAAGAAGCCAGATTGCGACTCCATAGAGGGACTATCTCCTGCAATCAGCATTGATCAGAAGCAGGGAAGCCACAACCCTCGTTCCACGGTGGCAACAGTCACCGAGATGATGGACTACATGAGGCTCCTATGGGCTAGGGTGGGCCTACCACACTGCCCCGAATGCGGTCGCGAGGTCAGCAGACGAACCGTCCAGGAGATAGTGGATGACGTCCTATGGAGGTTCGAGGGCCACGGAATCGCGATTTGGAGCCCAACCATAAGGAACAGAAAGGGTACGCACGCTGACCTATTCACCGCACTGGTAGACCAAGGCTACCTAGCCGGCAAGGTAAATGGAAGGGAGGCGAGTTTCGAGGACCCACCTCGTCTGGAGAAGAATCTGAGGCACGATATAGACGTTAGAATAGACCGGATGCTACTGACCCCCGCCAACAGGCAGCGACTCACAGAAGCAATAGAGTCCGGACTGAGACTGGGGGCCGGCTCAGTAGCAGTAGAGAGCCTCAGCGCTCCCAAGCCGGGGGAGGACAACTCGGAAGAGCAGAGATTCAGAACAGAGGAGGGCGAGGTAATCGCATACTCGGAGGAGTTCGCATGCCCTACTCACGGATCATTCCTACCAGAGATGAGCCCGCGGGTATTCTCATTCAACAACCCCCTAGGGGCCTGTCCGACGTGCCAGGGCCTAGGCGTCGAGAGATCATTCTCGCACGAACTCGTCATCGACAGAAACGCGACAGTCGGAGAGGGATGCATAAGGCCATTCCGACGCTCAATGATGTCCGGTTGGTATCGCAGCCAGATGACTCAGACCTGCGAACACTTTGGCATTCCAACAGACGTCCCCTTCGGTGAGTTGGATGATGACAGCCGGGACATCATGCTAAATGGGTCCGGTGGCGAATCAATTGATTTCGAATTCAACTCGGAGAAGGGGTCCTCCTACACGATGTCCAGGCCATGGGAGGGCGTTTTCTCCAGACTAGCGCGCACATACAAGGACACTAGCTCGGAGCGCACTAGATCCCGACTCTCATCCTTCATGACCGATGAGCCATGCACTAACTGCCTTGGAGACAAACTCAACGAAGCCGTCTGCAAGGTCACGGTCGGGGGCATTAATCTGCCTGGAATCTCCAAGTGCAGCGTACTTGAGGCTCTCGCAGTGGTACAGAACTGGCGCCTAGGCGGTCTGGATGACACATGGGAGAAGCTGGATCGCGAAGCACCCTCGAGCATCACTGTAGACGCCACGGAGAAGCTAGACGAGAGATCCATGTACATAGGCAAGGAGATCATCAAGGAGATTGAGTCCAGACTACGATTCCTAGCACTGGTTGGTCTGGACTATCTGACGTTGGATAGGAGGGCAAACACCCTCTCCGGGGGCGAGAGCCAGAGGATACGACTGGCGACCCAGATAGGCACGCGCCTCACCGGCGTCATGTACGTCCTAGACGAACCCAGCATCGGACTGCACCCTCGAGATAACGACCGACTACTGGAGACCCTCAGAGAGCTAACAGACCTGGGAAACACCCTCCTGGTCGTAGAGCATGATGAGGCCACCATGAAGCAGGCCGATTGGCTGGTCGACTTAGGGCCCGGAGCTGGAAAGGACGGTGGGAAGTTGGTGGTCAACGGGACCTACGACGAACTACTCGCAAACGAGGAAAGCCTGACCGCGGCGTACCTATCCGGAAGGCAGAGCATCCCAATCCCCGATGACAGGGTCGAGCCCACAAAGGACAGATGGGTCACAATCTCCGGTGCTAGGCAGAACAATCTCCAGGACATAGAAGTTGAAATCCCGATGGGTTGCATGGTTGCCGTGACCGGGGTGTCCGGCTCGGGCAAGTCCTCGTTGATCACGGAGACCCTAGCACCCGCTCTGTTGAGAGAGTTGCATGGGACCGAATCCACCCCAGGCGCAGTTGACTCCATTTCGGGGTTGGAAATGGTCGACAAGGCCATCGTGATCAACCAATCCCCAATAGGACGAACCCCCAGATCCAACCCAGCAACATACACGGGCGCCTTTGGCCCGATCAGAGAACTCTTCTCCCAGACTAAGATGGCCAAGGAGAGGGGGTACGAGCCCGGACAGTTCTCTTTCAATGTCAGAGGGGGGAGGTGCGAGGCTTGCAGCGGAGCGGGGTCGACAAAGCTCGAGATGAACTTCCTCCCTGATGTGTGGGTGACCTGCGATGTCTGCAAGGGTAAGAGGTACACTAGGGAGACCCTCGAGGTCAAGTGGAGGGGCAAGACAATCCACGACATCCTAGAGATGAGCGTGGACGAGGCATGCGAATTCTTCGAGAACCAACCAAGGATTCACAAGATCGTCCAGACAGTCCGCGACGTCGGTCTGGGCTACATTCGCCTGGGGCAACCCGCGACTACCCTCTCAGGTGGCGAGGCGCAGAGGGTGAAACTTTCCACGGAGCTGCATAAAACCCCTAGAAAGCACACCTTCTACATCCTCGACGAACCAACGACAGGACTCGCCCTGTCCGACGTTCACCAACTAATCGAGGTCCTTCTAAGGCTACGGCGCAATGGACACACGGTGATCGTAATCGAGCACCACCTAGACGTCATCAAGTGTGCAGACTGGATAATCGACCTAGGTCCAGAGGGCGGAGAGCTAGGGGGGGAGGTAGTCGCATCCGGGCCTCCCGATGAAGTCGCTAGGGAGCCCGGCAGCTACACCGGGCAGCATCTGATTGGCATGTTCTGACGGATTCCGTGCCAACCCTTGAGAAGGGCCACGCCAACGGATTACCATGTACAGGTCGCGTAACCCGGCGCTGAACGACTCAACCTTCGAGAAGTCCGCATACAAAGGGGCCTCGTGG
>JAZANL010000002.1:0-3381 GCA_036251765.1 Thermoplasmatota archaeon
GGACAGGGCCAGAACGGCCAGGGCCAAGGAGGCCAGGGCCAACAGGGCCAGGGCCAGGACGAAGGCTCCCAGTCAGATCAAGATGGTCAGCAGGGCCAGGATAGCGACCCAGGAGAGCAAGGAAACCAGCAGGATAACGGCCAGGGACAGCAGCAGAATGGTGGCGAGCAGAGCGGCCAGCAGGGAGACCAGGAGAGCGGTGACGAGAACGGCAACAATCAGAACGGTCAGAACCAGCAGCAGCAAGGACAGACTCAGGGCGATGACCAGGGCCAGCAGGGCTCCGCTTCAGACCAGCAACAGAGTCAGCAGCTAGACAACCAGGACCAGAACGGCGAGAATGACAACGACGGAGACGGAATCCCAGACGATCAGGATTGGGATGACGACAACGACGGAATCCCAGATTCGCAGGACCCAAGCCCAGAGGACCACGACAACGACGGAATCGACGACGCGGACGACGATGACGACGACGGAGACGGAATCGACGACCGCGAGGAAGTCGAGGACGGCAACCCCGTCACAGACATCTACGATCACGACAACGACGGCCTAGAGGACAGCATCGACTTCGACATCGACAACGATGGCATAGACAACTGGGAGGACAAGTTGGACTGCGACGGCGATGGGGTCGAGGAGCAACTCGTAGACCTAGATGGGGACGGGATATACGACGTTGATGCTGCTAGGGACCACGACAACGATTGCATCAACGATGCAGACGATCCTGACGACGACAACGACAACATCCTGGATGTAGATGAGTTGGACGGAGCGTTCGGTGCCTACCGGTATGATCACGACAACGATGGATTCTGGGACAGTTATGACACGGACGACGACAACGACGGCTTGTCAGACTGGTTCGAGTTGAACGATGGTTGGGACAACACCGGCCAGTTCGATCACGACAACGATGGCATTCCAGACTACACCGACGAAGATGATGACGGTGACGGAATACCCGATACGGAAGAGAACGACTTCGACCTGATTTAGTTCAGAAATCGAATAACGAAGGCTGACTGGACGACTTGAGTCGTCCAGCCTCGGCCAGACGGCTGAGCGCGCGCTCCAATCGCCTCTCTGAGAAGCCACGCTCCTCTTGGAGGAAAGAGCGTAGATCCTCTTCCACTGCCCTCTTGGGCTCTGGAAGGGCCTGGTTACCAGCGGGGTGTTCCATGAACAGGGAACGGATCCCTTCCAGGTTCTCTGGCAGTTCGAACCCCTTGGCTTCGGCAACAGCTTCCATCGTGCCATGCTTCTTCATCAGCTTCAGACCGGTCTTTGGCCCGATACCCTTGATTCCGGGATGGAAGTCCGTACCGACCATTATCCCTAGATCAACCAACTGCTCCCTAGTGATTCCATTGCTCTCGAGAGTCTCTGACAGGACAATCCTCTCTGCGCTCATGACTCTCCCGAACCTTCTGGTCCCATGGCTGGTTAGGTTCCTGACCATCACCGGCGATCCATAAAGCAGTGTGTCCCAGTCCTGGCTGGCAACAGCGGCCACATCGCCTCTGGAACACATAACCGCGGCAGCTCCCTCTGCCTCCATGGGGGCTTCGACCCATGCCACCCCCATCAAGTCGAACAGATCCTTGGTCTCCTGGACCATGTTAGGGGTGTACTCAGCGGTCTGAGGTCCGAGCTTCTTGGCTGCTTCCATGTCGCCAGCCTCAACTGCTGCCTCCCAACGGGAAACGGCTTCCACCTTCCTCTCCTTCCTTCCATCAAGCGTATCCCTCTTGAGGTCGTGAGGCTTACCATCGAATACGAAGACAGGATCTATCCCCTCGGAAATCATTACTGTGGCCCTATCTAGGAATCCCATCAGGTGTGCCACGGGCTTCCCCTCGTACGAGAGGGGCTTCCCATCGACGCCAGTCATCGAAGTGATGAATTGGTAGGAATTCAGAAACACATCAATTGCTACCCTCTGACCCGACAGGTCACTAAGCTCAATTGGCTCTGGTGAAACTAGGTCTCTAAGATTGCAACCCATGCTCCTCGCCTCGCAACTATCGACGGGCTGGTAGTGGGGGCATATAGGGTTGAAGTCCAGAGGACCCTGCCGAGTAGGCATGGGAGCGCGAAGCTTGGTACTTCTCGGGAGCGGTTGGCATCCGCCTCTTTTCCGAGAGGAGTGCAGGGCACTCCTCGGCCCCATAGAGACTCTCCACCCTCGGCTGACCTTTGTTACACAAGTAGAATCAGTACTTGAGCGGATATCAGGTGCCTCACTAGTAGACGACGTACTACACTCTACTTCCAGACTCTGGGTCTATGAGCAAGATGTGTCCGTAGGAGACATAGCCACATGTGTTCATGAGTGGGCTGAGTCATTTCTCCCTACGGGCTCGTTCGCAGTCAGAGCAAGGAAGCTGGGAACAGGAGTTTGCGACCTATCCCGAAGGGAGATAGAATCTGCGGTCGGAGCTAAGATATCCAGCGGCAAGAGGCCTGTAGACCTGGATAATCCCGAAAATGAGGTAGTTGTGATTCTCGCTGGCCCTGGCGACTCCTCCGGTCACTGGGACGATGCCCAGCAGAACCAACTAATACTCTGGGGAATAAGAGACGGGACATTCCCAGGTACATACGTCGGCACGTCACCTACGGATCGCCCATTCTTCAAGCCAGTAACTATGGATCCTAGATTAGCACGCTTGATGGTCTCCCTCTCATTCTCTAGGGGAACTCCTTCTGCTGTGGTAGATCCATTCTGCGGAACCGGTGGAATAGCAATCGAGGCATCCATGTTGGGATTGGAAGCACTTGCCAGCGATCTTGACTCAAGAATGGTGGAGGGGACTCTGGCAAACTTGGACTGGGCAGAGGGTAACGGATCATACAGGGTCGAAAGATGCTCAGCAGATTCTATTCACGAGGTTTGGGGGCGTATTGAGGGATGCTCATTTGTGTTCGACCCCCCATATGGGAGGAACGCATGGACATCTGACGATGGCCTGGATGTTTTCCTCGGAGCACTGTCCTCGGCCAGACAGATGTGCTCGGATGGAACCCTTTGCACGATGCTCCCCTCCAATCCTGACGCTCTGGGTGGACCAGTCTCCGACAACCTACAGGTGATGGGGTTGCATTGGGTGAAAATGAAGAGCAAGATTGCCGAATCAGGATGGGACGTTCATTCCGCGATCCCGGTGAGAGTGCACAAGAGCCTCTCGAGGCTCGTGGTGCTCTGCCATCCGTTGGATTGAATATGGGTCGGCCGGGCTGGGAGCAATCGTGGACCGTTAGGGTAGTCTGGATATCCTTCCGGCCTTCGGAGCCGGAGACGTGGGTTCGAATCCTGCACGGTCCGCCATTCTAAGTCAAGACTAGACGATGGTCTGTGTGAAATCACTCAGT
>JAZANL010000003.1:0-18043 GCA_036251765.1 Thermoplasmatota archaeon
TCTGAGCCATGCCTATCGGATGGGAGCCATGCCATCACGCTCGAGGTTTGCGACTCCGAGGGGCACTGCGTCAACGAGACACGCGAGTTGGAGCTGGTCAACCTCCCTCCCGTGCTAACCGTTGGGACATCCCCCTCCATCTCATCCTGGGGCACGCTCTTCCTAGGTCAAACAGCGAACGTCACCATAGACCTGTCCGGGACCATTGACCCGGAGGGCCTGGACCTTTGGTGCTGGGCCTCAGCATCATACGAATCAGACCCTGACCCTGACCCGGAGAGCCCGAGCTGCCCCACGGAGATCATCAGATCCTTCATCGGCGCTCCAGAGGACGACTTCAGCGTCTCCGTGAAGGCCTGGGACGGGGTCAACGACGTGGTTTCATGGACATTCAACGTGCAGCTGTACAACGAGATTCCAGAACCGGTGATGGAGATCTCCAGGAACGGCCAGACCTCATCGGACTGGGTCGCGTTGACTGGCTTCCAGACTACCGATCCAGAAGGGGACGACATCCGCTTCGAGTTCCACAGTGACATAGACGGGCTCCTAGCCTCGGGATCATCCCCGGATCTTCCTCAGTGGTCGGGGACGCTAAGCAAAGGGACCCATGAAATCACAATGAGGGCTAGCGACGTGCTGGGAGAGCACGCCAACCAGTGGAACTCCCAATCAGAGACTCTGTTGGTGACCAACTCGGACCCGGATGCCATGATCTCCATGCCCCTCTCTGGGACCTACACGGACTCATCGGAATTGATTTCTCTGGAATCCACCGGCTCGGGCGACTGGGACCTCTCTTGCTCCGACCTACCCGACAATGGGAGCGGGCTTCTGTGCAACCCCCTGGCAGAATCAAGCAGCGACCTAGTCTCAGTCCTATGGGAGTCCGACCAGATATCAGAGCCCCTCGGGACCGGTTGGGACATCTCGACCCGGCTCCCAGCCGGAGAGCATACCATCACCCTGACGTTGGATGACGGCGACGGCCCCGTAACGGACCAGATAGAGGTCATCGTATCCGAGTCAGCGCCTTTGCTGGTGCTGGACTCGCCAGTACCGGATATCCAGGTATTGTCTAACCTACCAGTACTCTTCGACTTCAGGGGCTCGGTCGACATGGATGGGGACGATTTCACAGTCAGCGTTACCTCCGACCTCGATGGCATCATTCTGGACTCGAAAACCACGGACTACTGGTACAGCGACTACCTCTCGCATGGCACTCACAACCTGACCTTCGTCCTGACTGACGAGAATGGGATGGAGCGAACCCACTCCCAGGTTATCGTCGTGCTCGAGACTGCTCCCGTGGCTGTAATCTCTGGAATGGAAAACGGCCAGTACGTCCCTCCTGGTAGGGAAACGTCCCTGAGTGGGATGGAGTCCTTCGATTACGACGATGACATCGTCCTCTACGAATGGATGGTCGATGGCCAAACAGTCAGCGACGCCATCACTCTGAGCATCACGTTCCAGCCAGGCCCGGTGAGGGTTGACTTGCTGGTGAAGGACTCTAGGGGAGCCACCTCGGTGGCTTCGGTGAACCTGACCGTCGGATCCAGCGCTCCCCAGGTATTCGATCTGATGGTATCTGTGAACAAGGTCGAAGACGGTGTCCCAACCGAGGTCACCACCACGGTTCGCGTCCAGGATGACGATGGCACCACCGACGTAGTTCGGGGCGAGCTGATCGCAGGGGGGTCCTCGGTTGCGATGTACTTCTACGACGATGGAACGAACGGGGACTCCGTGGAGGGCGATGGAATCTGGACCTCCCGATTCTCCTGGCTGGTCACCGGTGGGTCATGGGCAAGGGTGGAGGTCTGGGCCATTGACGCAGACCTGGTGTCCCCGGGTGCCGTTCACACGGTTCCAATCGTAGACCCCAACGAGGGCGGCCTCGAGTCCTGGGTCTCATCACTGGGGATCCCTCTGCTGCTGATCACGATGGCTTCCCTTACGGTGGCTGGCATCTCATACAGGAGGATGAAGATGGCAGAGATAGCCAAGGACATGCAAGTCATAGAGTCGTGGTCTTCGTTCGATCCTAGGGAGATGGACGAGGAGTTCGATTCAGAGGACTAGTTCTCCGGCCCCCAGGGAGTCCTCTCCCTGTTCAGCCCGACCCTCTTGGCGAATAGGAACTTGAAGTTCTTCCAACCATCCCCCCAAGTGTGGATCTCAGCAGTCCCCACCCTAGGCCTGTAGGGGACCGAGACTTCCACAGCCCGACTCCTCCCGAAGCACCTCCTGGCGTTGATCTTCATCTCCTCCGAGAGGGGCATGCCATCGTTGGTCGGGCGCATCTTCGGGTTTTCCATGATCTCCTTCCTGAAGACCCACATTCCTGACTGGGAGTCGTGGATCCCGTAGAAGAAAAGCATCCTAGCGGTGAATGAGAGGGCCCAATTGCCGAAGCCGTGAAGCCCTGACATCGCACCCTCCTCGGCCCTCTTCAGACGATCGCAGGTGATGAACTTCAGATCCTCCTCCACCAGCTTGCGGACTAGTCCTGGCACCTCCTCCCCTGGGTAAGTGCAATCTGCATCCATGGTGACTATGATTTCCCCCGGAGCAAGGGCGAAACCAGTCTTGTAGGCCCTCCCATACCCCTTCCTAGCCTCGAGGTAGACCTCTGCCCCCTCCTGCTCAGCCAGCTCCCGGGTTCTATCCTCGGAATTCCCGTCTACAACAAGGAAGTCTAGCTTCTCGCACCAACCGTCATTGGGAACCGATCTAATCGTATCCACAATCGCCTCCTCCTCGTTCCTCGTGGGGATTACGACCGTAACGTGGACTGGCAATGGGCCTTCCATGGGGAATCCCCCATCATGGGCCTATTTTTGAACCATTGTAGAGGCATCCACACTCCCGTTCTCTTCAATAACGCCTCCCTAGACCGGTTTACAGGTGAGGCCATGCACATAGCGATGATATCGGGTGAGTACCCACCCAGATGGGGGGGAATGGGCTCTACCGTGTTCCACCTGTCATCAAAGCTGGCGGCCATGGGACACACGCTCACCGTCATCACCAGGAGCTTCAAGGGGGACGCTCCACATCTGGAAGGCGTCAGAGTCATCCAGGTGCCATGGCTCAAGGTCCCTCTCGAATTCACTCGTTCCTACGGGAAGGCGGCTCTGAGGGAATTGGCTCGGTTACACGCAGACGAACCGGTAGACGTCGTTCACCTCCATTGCCCCATGGCCTCTTGGTCTACCAAGCAATTCCAAAGATGCCGCAGGGAAATAGCTCCGGTTGTGTCATCAATGCACGGGACTTGGCTAGGCGAGAGGGATGGCTTGACCCTCGCAGCCAGATATGGGGAGCCAGCGGTGTGGGCAAATCCGAATGACATCGCCATTCGATTCATGGCAGGGAGGTATGCCCGATTCGAGAAATCGGCAATACAAGAATCCGCAGTCATCGTCCCAAACTCCGGGGCAACGAAGTCGGATCTAGAGTCGAGGTACGACGCACCCTCTGATTGGGACTGCGAGGTCATCCACTGGGGCGTGGACACTGGGATGTTCAGGCCGAGCCTCGATAGCGAGGAAGACGCCCACAAGAAGAAAGAGATCAGGTCGAAGTATGGCCTGGGCCCAGACACACTCCTATTTCTTGCCGTGGGAAGGCTGGCTGCCAGAAAGGGACACGGCCTCCTACTCAGGGCCTTTGCCATGTCCGCAGAGTCGACTGACTCGCACCTGGTGATCATCGGGCGCGGCTCCCTTCGGAGAAAGCTAAACCGCATGGCTTCCAAGTTGGGAATTAGCGATAGGGTCTCAATCGAGTCCGGGATGGGTTTCGAGGAGATTTCCGAGATGTACAGGTCGTCAGACCTCTGCCTGTATCCGTCCTTCTACGAAGGACAGGGCCTCATTCCTCTCGAGGCAATGAGCTCTGGAACACCGGTGGTGACCGTTGACCATGGGCCCCTGCCCGAGATGGTAGACGACAGTGTGGGTGCACTGTTTGAGATGGGCTCAGCAGAGTCTCTTTCCCAAGCCATTTGTTCCGAGGCCACTTCCACGGAGTCATTGCTCGAGAAAGGCATGGAGGGGAGGAAGAGGGTCCTCCAGGATTTCACCCTCGATGGCAATGCAGAGGACTTCTTGGCGGTTTATCGACGTGCCATGTCACGATAGTGTGCGGGGAAACTCTTGATTGCTAATCCGCCCTCCGCTCATCATGGAGAGTCGAATTTCCTCGGTTCGGAGATCGAATAGCGCCACGACAGCAAATTTCGCCATCATCATCCTGGTTGCCTACCTAGTGTTGGTCAATCTGAAGGCAATCCTGATGCCTTTAGCAATTGCAGTACTGATTTATTTCCTGATTCGTGCACCAGAGCAGTATCTCATAGAAAGGTTCGATGTTGTAGCTAGAATGCCAATGCTGGCATATGGGGTGATCCTGGCATTCGGTGCAATTGCTTCCTATGCGATATCAATACTGCTGTACAAGAATATAGATCAATTCAAAGACGAGATGAACAAGGAAGGCGGGATCATTGACAAATTCAACGAAAAGTGGACAAATCTTGGAGAGGCGAACCTCTACGGACTCGAGGACGTAATTACAAGCCAGGAGACAATCGAGAATGTTCTCGACCCTCAGAACATCCAGGATTTTGCTACCAACATACTTGCCGACCTAGCTTCCTTCATGACCACCATGGTCACCGTTGCGATTTTCGTAATCTTCCTGATACTCGAGGAGAAGAGCCTCCCAGGGAGATTCAAGGCCGCCTTCCCAACCTCCTATGGCAGTGTCCGAACCATCGTCTCAAACTCCTCAGAGGCGATTTCAACATACGTTATCTCGAAGGCGACCTGTAGCGCGGGCCAAGCAATAGTGCTGACATTCCTCCTATGGTTCATGGGAATACCTGGTTGGTTCCTATTTGGTGTTCTCTGTTTCCTTTTGGACTTCATCCCAGTGCTTGGTGCCCTCCTTGCCACGATCCCTCCAATGATGATCGCCTTGATCGTCCTTGACCCCCTTCAGGCAATCATACTGGGAGGGCTAATGATAGCCAACCAGCAGCTATTTGGGAGTTTCATAGAGCCCAACCTATCTGGTCAGAGACTGGGAATTTCTCCCTTGGTCCTGCTTCTGACAGTGATGGTCAGTGCATCGGTATGGGGAATTTCCGGTGCTATTATCGGAGTACCAATCATGATTATCGTCAGGATAGCCCTTGAGGAGGACGAGAGGACTCGGCCCATTGCCCTAATGCTTGCCAAGCAGGCTCATGAGGAAGAGTAAGTCAACGTCTTGAAATGACGGCCAGAACCCCTTCTCCCCTTATGGAAACCACGCCCCCAATGCCTTGGTTGTGAAGGCCTCTAGTTGACAATGGGAGGAAATCCCCTTCAACCTCCCACTTGGCTCCTGATATCCAGACCTTGCTCGGCTCCAGAGCGAAGACGGAGAAGTCCTCGCCCATCCCCAATTCTAACGAGAACTCACCCTCCTCTGGGTGAACCCTAGTTGTTACACGGCTCTCGTGTTGTAGTCTTATGATCGCTCCCGCAGGAGCATCTAGCATTGCTGCCCAGTTCCCGAGGACATGGTCGGGCTCCCCCCCATCCACTCCCAATACATCGATCTCAACGAAACCTCGCTCGATTAGATGGACAAGCGACTTCGCCAGATCGCTTGTTGTTTGGTCGAGCAACTCCACGCGTTCACCATCCCAGCCATCGGACCCTACGGAGTCGAGGTCACCAAGCACCTCTACAACCTCTATCCCAGACTCAGAGGCTCTAACGGCACCCCCGTCGACGCCGAAAACAGGGGTTCCATCGGATATTATCGAATCAATCACCGAGGGAGGGGGCGATGAGCCATTGCACCACAGAACCCCTCGCACTGATTCACCTACCGCGTAGAAATCTTCCCGTCAGAGACGATCACAGTCCCCTCCAAAACCACCTCGGGATCCACCATCGACCCTCTCAGGTGGAATCCGACCCTCGCAGAACCACCGATGTGGGTATTGTCCCCGAACCCGAAGTATGACGAGCCCCTGACGACCAGGTCCTCCACTTTGTTGCCCACCAGCTCAGTGGCCTTTGGGTTCATGCCGAATCCGAACTCAGCGACCGTCCACACCTGGTCCCTCCTGGAGCCCCTCAATCCAGACTTAGCTACATCGAAGACAGACCTGATCTCATCTGCGACATCTCCTCCGGATAGGTCGACGACGACCCCATCCTCGACTCGGAAGGACAGCGGCTCCTCCAGAAGCCTGCCTTCCCACGAACCGTCTATGACGATGGTGCCGTTCATGCTGCCCTCCTTGGGGAGTACGAACACCTTCCCAGCAGGCAGGTTGGCGACCTGACTGGGGCGGTTGCAAATTCCTGTGTCCTCCAGTATCCACCTGTCCCCAGTTAGGAACTCGACATCCGTCCCTGCTGCTGACTTGACGCTGACCCTCCTCTTCCTCCTGAAGACTGAACCCATCCCGCTTATCTCCTTCTGAAGGGCATTGTAATCGGCAGTCATGCCCCCGGTCTCGAAGGCTATCCTCCCGATCCCCGGCATCGAGACTATCCTTGCCCCCTCCCTGGTTGCCGCTGCCCTAGCTCGGGTGTGAGTGATCGAATTCTGGGTGGCGATGATGATGACCCTGTTCTTCCTCATTATGTCGGAGACGGGCAGAGGCGGCTCCTTCCCAGTCTTCTGAGTAGGTGGAATCATCACCAAGATGATCCTATCGGTAATTCTGGAGGCCTCCTGGTACAAAGCCTGGCCCACGTCCGCAGTGTCCGGGTCCGTGATTACCAGGACGTCCTCCTCCCTCC
Organism: Thermoplasmatota archaeon; assembly: GCA_036251765.1. Classification (GTDB taxonomy): domain Archaea; phylum Thermoplasmatota; class Poseidoniia; order Poseidoniales; family Thalassarchaeaceae; genus UBA36. Next base: position 6,819 of record JAZANL010000003.1, read on the forward strand.
TGACCTGCAGGCACGTACGGATCACTGATCGTGCTGTCGATAGCATCGCCTCGGTGTTTTCCTGGCTTCTACTGCCATCCTTGCTGGCCATAGTGGGCATCCCTAGATGGGGTTCAGTATTGATACTTCACTCGTCCAGTGAGGGCTCCCTGCTGCGGTTAGAAATCTCGGCGAAGATGTCCGAAACGAACTCATCAAGGCCCACTCCGTTCTTCTGGTTGCCTCCCCTCCCCCTGATGGAGACGGTGCGACCGCTCATCTCCTCGTCCCCGAGGATGACCATGTAGGCGGGGCGCAACTTCCTGTGCGTCCGAATCTTCTTGCCGATAGTGTTGTCAGAATCGTCGACGCTGACCCTGATCCCTGCCACCTCCAGAGCCTCCCTCACCTCGTCGGCGAACTCCTTGTGCTTCTCAGAGATGGTGATAATCTGAACCTGTACGGGAGACAGCCATGTTGGGAAGTTGCCCGCCCAGTGCTCGGTGAGGAATGCGACGAACCTCTCGTGCGTCGAGAGGGGTGCCCTGTGGATGACGAAGACCTCGCCATTGTCGGCCCCCGTCTCGTCCGTGTAAGACAGCCCGAAACGCTCCTTCGCTGCGAAGTCCAGCTGGATCGTGGACATCGACTCCTCCCTGCCTAGCAGGGTCCTGAACTGTATGTCTATCTTCGGCCCGTAGAATGCCGCCTCCCCCACGGCCTCCACGTAATCGACCCCTAGGTCATCGAGAATCTCCCTCAGGTGGTCCTGGGTCGACTCCCAGTTCTCAGGCTGATCGATGTACTTGTCCGTGTTGTCGGGGTCCCACAAAGACAGCCTGAAGTGGTAGTCGTCAAAACCGAACACGGAGTAGTATTCCTGGACCATCCTGACGTTATCCGCGACCTCCGATGCAACCTGGTCAAGGGTGCAGTAGATGTGAGCGTCATTCATGGACAGCATCCTGACCCTCAGCAATCCGGAGAGAGTCCCTGACAGCTCGTTCCTGTACACTGTCCCATACTCGGCGATCCTCATCGGCAACTCGCGGTAAGACCTCTTCTGGTTCTGGAATATCCTATGGTGGAACGGGCAGTTCATGGCCTTCAAGGCATAGGACCCATCATCCATTTCCATCAGCGGGTACATCCCGTCCGCGTAGTGGGGGAGGTGGCCGCTGGTCTCGAACAGCTCCTTCTTCCCCAACACCGGGGTCGTAACCCTGGCGTATCCATACGCATCCTCCGTCTCGACTGCGAACTTCTCGATCTCAGACTTCAACGACTCTCCATTGGGAAGCCAGACCGGCAGCCCCTTGCCTATCAGCTCGTCAATCATGTAGAGGCCCATCTCCTTGCCTATCTTCTTGTGGTCCCTCTTGGAGGCCTCCTCGATCTGCCTCTCCCTCTGCCTCAAAGCGTCCTTTGATTCGTAGCACATTCCGTATATCCTGACCAGGGCCTCTCTCTCCCTGTCGGCCCTCCAATAGGCCTGGCTGGTGCTGGTCAGCTTGAACCACCTCAATTGAGAGGTCCTGGAAACATGAGGGCCCCTGCAGAGATCGACGAACTCACCCTGGCGGTAAGCAGACGAGCCGACGTCATGGCCAATCTTGTCATCCATTATCTCCAACTTGAACGGGTTCGAGGAGAACATATCCCTCAGAGAATCGTTGTCAAACTCCTCCCTTTCTATCACGATGTTCTGTTTCACGAGATCCTTCATCCGCTTCTCTATCTCACGCAGCTCGCCTTCCCCTATGGGGTCCATTTGGAAGTCGTAGTAGAATCCGTGCTCTATGGGGGGTCCGATTGTCGGCTTTGCCTCTGGGTAGAGCTGCGTCACTGCCTGAGCTAGTAGGTGGGCGCAACTGTGCCTCAGGATGTACAAACCCTCCTCTGAGCCCCCAAGAATCGGGTCGACCTTGCAGTCTCCCTCTAGCGAGTAGGACATGTCCCTCTCCTCTCCGTCCACCAAAGCAGCAACTGCTCCGGACTTCCTCCCGTGTACGTTTTTGATCACTTCTCCAACGCTGATCCCACTCGCATACTCGTGCGAATCGCCCTCTCCCACATCCACTGAGATCATCGCCACTGGTAACCCTCCTCGGCTTCGCCGACGTCCAGCCGATATGAAGGCCTTGGCCGCAATTATGCGACACGGGCCTCATTCTATGACGAATTGTGTGCCCGAGGTGCCCTCTACCATCCCTGAAATTTCAGACAGTGATCCTATTACGGCACGCTCCCCAGTCCTTCTGACGAAATCACATGCAGCCTCTACCTTCGGCCCCATCGAGCCTGCTTCAAACTCCTTGCCGGCCATCTCCTCCGGGGTCGCTCTTTGGATCAGCTCTGCCTCATCGCTCCCCCAGTTGTCGTAAACTCCGTCCGCATCAGTAGCAAGAATCAGCAGCCTCGCACCAAGCTGCCTTGCTAGCAGGGCGCTCGCCCTATCCTTGTCGATGACGACCTCGACACCTTCTAGGTCCCCTTCGGAGTTGTAGGCGGTAGGGATCCCACCCCCTCCGGCACAGATTACCACCGTCCCCTTCTCCAGGAGCCAGTGTATAGGCCTCAACTCGAATATCCTATGCGGTTCTGGGGAGGGAACCACCCTCCTCCAACCCCCGCCGTCCCTGGCTATGGACCAACCCTTCTCCTCGGCTATCCTCCTAGCCTCCTCCTCCTCATAGATCAGGCCGATTGGTTTGGTGGGGTTCTGGAAGGCAGGGTCGTCCGGATCGACCTCCACCATCGTCAGAATGGTTGCGAACGCAGACTCCGTTGGCATCATGTTCCCAAGCTCCTGCTCGATGTAGTATCCTAGCATGCCCTCCGTCTGAGCCCCCAGGACATCCAACGGGTACTCCTCGACTTCCTTGTACGATGCAGACTGCAATGCAAGCAGGCCCACCTGGGGCCCATTCCCGTGCGTGATTACCAACTGGTTGCCCTCTGCCAGAGGGGCGAGGGCTCTGCACGCTGATCGCACATTCCTCCTCTGATTCTCAGCAGTCGGCTCCTCCCCCCGCTTGAGAAGCGCGTTTCCACCTAGTGCCACCACGACCCTCATTGAACAGCGTCCCGAGCGTGAACCGATAAGAACACGCTCCCTCTGGGACATGCATGGTGCGCATAGGGGTAATCGCTAATCCCGATGCCGGATTGGGAGGCAGACTCGGCCTCAAAGGCTCCGATGGACAGGCTGAGCTGGCCCGTTCCAAGGGGGCCGAGGATAGGTCCGGACCCCGTCTGGAATCAATGCTCAGGCACTTCTCTAGAATTCACAGGGACGAATCAACTGAGATAGAGTGGATAACCAGTTCAGGCAGGATGGGGACGGAATGGATCCCAGATGAACTCCAGATAGGGACAATATCGGAGGTCCACCAGTCATCTGGGAATACCTCGGCTTCCGATACCCAAGACGCGGTCGCAATGCTGCTTGATCATGGTATTGACTTGCTAGTCTACTCGGGAGGGGATGGGACAACGCGGGACATCGTCTCGTCGCTATCAGACTCAGAGTCTCCAGAGCTACCAGTAATCGGGGTCCCTTCAGGGGTGAAGATGCACTCGGGCTGCTTCGCCAGCTCCCCTAAGGCAGCTGCAGAGGTCCTTTCCGCATGGATCCACGGCGACCTCCTTGTTTCTTCCACCGAAGTCCTTGATCTGGACGAGGAGCTCTACAGGAAGGGGAAATGGGTGGTGAGGCTCTATGCCGAGGCATTCTCCCCGAATTCTCCGAGGTGGATGCAGGGGTCGAAGGAGCTCATTCAGACGGAATCCGAGGAAGACATAATCGTCGGACTCTCAGATCATATCGAGGAGTCGATAGCCGAAGAAGGACGTCTGGTGATCTGGGGTTCGGGAGGGACCCTTCGTGAGATAGGAGGGAACATCGGTTTCGAATTGACCACTCTTGGGATAGATGCGACAATCGGCTCCGAGCAAGTTGGAACCGATCTCGCTGAATCCGGGATAATCGAGCTTCTCGAGTCACATGATGGGCCAGTAACTCTCCTCCTATCGCCGATGGGTGGACAGGGGTTCCTGATTGGAAGGGGGAACCTGCAACTCTCCCCAGCAGTCCTAAGCTCAATCGGGATAGAAAACATCCTCGGGGTCGTAACCCCTGCAAAACTCCTCACCGTCAGAGCACTCAGGATTGAGACCGGGGACGAGTCTTTGGACGAAGAATTCGCATCCAAGCGGTACATGAAGGTCCTACAGGGATACAGGACCACCAGGATACTGCCGGTTTCAGTCGACTAGACTTCCATCCCCGACGCTGCCATCAGGAGCCCGAGGAATGGAGGGCTTGGTCGATCCGGCCTAGACTTGAACTCAGGGTGATACTGTGTCCCGACGAAATATGGGTGCCCCTCTAGCTCCATGATCTCGCACCTCTCCCCAGTCTCGTCCTTCCCCACATACACTAGCCCGGACTCCTCGATTTGCTTGATTAGGTCCGGATTCACCTCGTACCTGTGCCTGTGCCTCTCATCGACATGTTCGGCCCCTCCGTAAAGGCGCTTGATTTTGCAGTCATCAACCAGGAATGGAGTCGGCTTCGTACCGAGCCTCATGGTTCCTCCCATATGCGTCTTCGAAATCTCCGGCATGAAGACGACCGCGGCATGAGGCGGGTCTTCCTCAAACTCAGTTGAATTCGCACCCTCCATCCCCAATACGTTCCTGCAGAACTCTATTGTCGCTACCTGCAGACCTAGGCAAACTCCCAGGTATGGCACGTTATTCTCCCTGGCATACTCTGCTGCCTTTATCTTCCCCTCTATCCCTCTGATTCCGAAACCACCAGGCACAAGGATCCCATCTGCCCCCTTGAGGAGGCGCCACGCCTCTTCATGCGATTCGGGGTTCGACTTCTTCGCATCCTCATCCAGTACTGAAGACTCGATCCAGTCTATGACCAGCTTCCTGTCTACCTTGAATGATGCGTGCTGAAGTGCTTTGATCACGCTGAGGTACGAATCTGAGAGATCGGTGTACTTGCCCGCAACTGCGATGTGAACTTCCTCTGCATCCTCCAGCGAGTCAACGTGGTCGGCCAACTTCTTCCAATCATCCAGCAGCTTCCTCTTCGATGACAGTTTGAAACCAAATCTCTCTGCAAGCATCTCTGTGACGCCCTGGGACTCAAGCATTATCGGGACCTGATAGATATTGGAAACATCGTGAGCAGATACTACCGCCTCAGGAGGGACGTGACAGAATGCGGAAATCTTCTGCCGCGTCTCATCTATCAAAGGGCTCTTTGATCTGCATACTAGCATCTGTGGGTTGATTCCAAGGCCTCTGAGGTCCTTCACAGTGTGCTGTGTCGGCTTGGTCTTCTGTTCCCCGACAGGTCCCATTACCGGAATCAGGCTGACGTGTACGAAGCAAACGTTCTCTTGTCCAACTCTGAATTGGAATTGCCTCAATGCCTCGACGAAGGGTGCGCTTTCGATGTCCCCAACCGTTCCGCCCAGCTCGATCACACAAGCGTCAGGCTCCTTTCCGTTGCCATCGCTAGGAGTGTGTGCAACCCTCTCGATCCAGTCCTGGATCTCATTGGTGATGTGGGGGATTACTTGGACGGTCTTGCCCAGATAGTCCCCGCGCCTCTCCTTCTGGATGACGTTATCATACACCTTTCCTGTGGTGATGTTGTTCTCCCTGGTTAAGCACACGTCTAGGAACCTCTCGTAGTTGCCCAGGTCTAGGTCCACTTCTCCGCCATCATCCAAGACGAAAACCTCCCCGTGTTCGAAGGGAGACATCGTTCCCGCATCGGTATTCAGGTACGGGTCAATCTTCACTGCGGTTACTCTCAGTCCTGCGCTTTTCAGGAGAACACCTATGCTACTAGCGGTCACACCCTTGCCCAATCCGGAGAGCACCCCGCCCGTCACTACGACATACTTCATCTCATCAACGGGGTCTGAATCAGACGCCCATCCCCTATCAACATTGGCCAACAGAATCCTGTTTGCCCATTCTTTAATTTCAAGTAGCGTCAGAATTACGGTCCCACATGTCGGGCACCCCGGGAGACAAGGTGCTCGTCACCGGGGCTCTAGGGCAGATAGGGACCGACCTTGTCCAGGCACTCCGCCAAAGACACGGAAAAGACTCGGTCATCGCCTCTGACATCAGGGAATCAGCCGGGCACTCATCAGTGGAAGGGGGCCCTTTCGTAATTCTCGATGTGCTAGACACTGATGGAATTTCTAGAGTCTGCCAGAGTGAGGGAGTTGGCACGATTTACCACCTCGCAGCACTACTTTCCGCGGTCGGAGAGAGGGACCCGGATCTGTGTCGTAGGATCAACGTAGGCGGCACAATATCAGTACTCGAGGCTGCAAAGGAATGCAACCTCAGGGTATACTCGCCGTCATCGATTGCTGTCTTCGGCCCAGACTCACCTAAGCACGCTAGCCAAGACTCCCCGCTCAACCCGACCACGGTATACGGAGAGACCAAGGTCACAGGAGAGGCCCTAGCTCGGGAATACTTGGATAGATTCAATGTAGACGCACGTGGCATTCGTTATCCCGGCCTGATTTCCTACAAGGCCCCTGCTGGAGGGGGCACCACCGACTACGCAGTGGAGATATTCCATGCCGCACTCCAAGAAGGCCACTACCAGTGTTTTGTTCGACCAGAAACAAGACTCCCCATGCTCTACATGGATGACGCGATCGATGCCACCCTGTCCCTAATGGACTCCAGCGAGGGGGTTCTAGGAGAGTCTCGAGCAGGCTACAACATCCCGTGCCTGTCTTTCTCGGCGGAAGAGCTTGTTGAAGCAATTTCAGACAGGGTCGAGGGCTTCACTTGCGACTACGTGCCAGATGTAAGGCAGGAGTACGCCGACTCATGGCCAGATTCGATAGACGGCTCTGTTGCCGAGGATGAGTGGGGGTGGAAGCCGAAGTACGACCTCGAAACGATGGTCGATGAGATGCTCAGGGGAATTTCCCGGGCTTAGTCTTCGGCTTCTGCTTCCCAGTCTGGGGTACTCGGGTCGGTTCGGGCCCAGAGAACATCGTCTATCCTGAGAACTCCGATAGCCGCTTCAGTTGCACCAGAGAGGGCGTGACTGACGACGAATTCGGTATCCAGGATGCCCATCTCGGCCATGTCGCAGTTCTCACCGCTTTGTAGGTCGAAACCGATCCAAGCTCCGGACTTCTTCTGATCTGCCGATAGTGAGAGAATAACTTCGACTGGGTCCCTACCTGCGTTTTCCGCAAGTATCCTGGGAATCGCCTCGAGAGCTGAAGCATACGCCTCAATCGCTAGCTGCTCCCGGCCCGACTGCGTCTGCGAGAAAGACCTCAGGTGCCTAGCTAGATGTGCTTGGATTGCACCTCCACCAGGCAGGATCCCCGGTCTGCTGTTCAGGCGATGAGCCACCCCTATGGCATCATCAAATATCCTGATCGCCTCTTCCCTTGCTGCAGGTGATGAACCTCTCACCAAGAGAGTCATCCCTCCTCCGTCCCCCTCTATCAGGGTGTGAATTACATCTGCAATCCTCTCTTCCGTCCTATTGGAATAAGTGCCCAGATCATCACTCTCCAAACCACCAACGCTTCTTGCAGGCCTAGCACCAGTTGCTCTCGACAATAGATCCATGTCACTCCTCTCGAACCTTCGGTATGCCACGATCCCCGCATTTGTCAGTTCGGCAATCGCCTCGTCAGAAATTCCTTCCCTGACCACGAGCAGGTCAACACCGAGGGAAGATAGGTGAGCAACTTCCTTCTTCATGTTCTGTCTGGTTCTTTCGTGGAACTCCTCCAGAATTCCGAGGCTGCTCACCTCGATAGACGCATCCGTCTCCAGCTTGGCATTTTCAAAACCACCATCAATTATTGCTACAACTCCTCCGTCAGAATTCTCCGAACTGGTAGAATCAACCCTCGATTTCAGGAGCATCAGGCCATTGACCAATGACGAGTCCATGACATTGCCCTCACTTATCTGCAGCCTCTTCACCACCATCCTCTCCAGGTCGTCCCCTCCCTCAATGCCGACTAGCCTATCTGCAGCCTCGACCGCCAGACTTGCAATTAGGCTGCATATCGAAGAGTCGCCCTTCCCATGAAGGGAAGTCCTCACCACCTGGGACCTCTGTTCGTCGTCAGATTCCCTCGAAACCCTCTGAGCCTCTTTGACCGACTCCTCCAGCGCAATTGAGTACCCGTTCACGATTATTGAGGGGTGGACTCCCATTCGAACTAGCTCCAGAGCGTTCTGCAGCATCTCTGCAACAAGAAGGACAGTCGTAGTGGTCCCGTCTCTCGCAGATCTGTCTTGAGAGGACGAGGCATCAATCAGAAGCCTAGCAGTCGGGTGTTCGACGTTCGCCTTCTCCAGAACGGTTACGCCATCGTTGGTGACCAATGCCGACCCGTCACCATCAACCAGCATTTTGTCCAACCCCTTCGGTCCTAGCGTTGAGCGAATGGCTCCGGCAAGAGATGAAGCAGCCTTGACATTGTTCACCAGGGCAGTCCTGCCGTGTATTCTGTCGGTGTCTTCCAGCGCTACATCGTGATCAGACTCAACCATCTGTGCCTCCCCAACCATCCCTCTGTTTTCAATACGCTCATACGTTATCCGGACCAATACTCACGAGCGGCATCCGTTCCATTCAAATACCACCCATCTCTCCCACTATACAACTAGAGGTTGATTAGTGATACTATGGCTGGAGAGAATTGGGACGATTTTGATGAAGAAGCCATTGAGGAAATGGCCAGGATGTTCGAACAAATGGGCATGCCCGTCGACATAAACACTCTGAAATCTATGATTAAGCAAGTTAGAAGCCAGTTCGAGGAAATGGGTATCGATCCCGAGAAGGTTTCAATGAGCGAAGTCAAGCTTGGCCTGAACTCGGATCCGGAGGAGTTCATGAAGAACTTCGAGTCTATGATTAGCGGGCCTCAGGGACTTGGTGATTTCCTGAAGAAGATGGGCGTTGACATACACATCAAACCCTCCGTCTCAGAAGTTAGAGTGGATGTTGACGAAAGTCAGCACGAATCCAAAGATGACTCAATCCCAGAGGAGGACGTGTACGTCAGCGATGGCCAGATGTTCGTGACCATAGACGTCTCAAAGTCTCAAGACATCTCTTCAGAGAATCTCGAATTGAGTCTTACCGGGGAAGGCGTGGTCCTACAGATGCTTAGGACCAACCAGATCAGGCCGTTCAAAACATTCGTCCTCCCACAACCGTCGTCAGGAGTAGCCAATTGGGAGATCAACAATGGCATACTCGACATCACATTCGAACTGAAGTAGTTTGGAACAAACAGGAGAAATGAAAATGGGATCTGCAGTAATAGGAATCGACCTAGGAACGACAAACAGTTGTGTAGCGACAATAGAAGGGGGAAAGGCGGTAGTAATACCCAACTCCGAGGGATCTCGGACCACCCCCAGCGTAGTCGCCTTCACCAAGGAGGGAGAACGCCTTGTGGGGGTAACTGCGAAGAGGCAGGCAGTTACCAACTCGGAGCGAACCATAATCTCAGTAAAGCGAGAGATGGGTACGGACTGGACAAAGGAAATAGACGGAGACGACTACTCTCCACAGGAGATATCCGCATTTGTTCTTCAGAAGCTGAAGGCCGATGCCGAAGAGTATCTCGGTACTGAGGTAAAGCAAGCAGTTGTCACCTGTCCAGCATACTTCTCAGATTCTCAGAGGAAGGCAACCAAGGACGCAGGAAGGATTGCTGGACTGGAGGTTCTCAGGATAATCAACGAGCCAACCGCCGCAGCATTGGCCTATGGCGTCGACAAGGAGGAGGATCAGACAGTGCTAGTTTACGATCTAGGCGGAGGGACATTCGACGTCTCTATCCTGGAGATCTACCAGGTTGACGGCCAACCTCAGATTGAGGTCAAAGCAACCAGCGGCGACAACAGGCTCGGTGGTGACGATTTCGATGAGGCTGTAATGGATTGGATTGTTTCCGAGTTCAAGAAGTCCACAGGGATAGACTTGGAGAAGGATCTACAGGCAATGAGCAGAATCCGAGAAGCTGCAGAGAAGGCTAAGATCGAGCTTTCTGGCACGCCATCTACCCAGATCAACCTGCCATTCATCACCATGAGGGATGGTCAGCCAGAGCATCTTGACATGGCGCTATCTCGTTCGAAGTTCGAGAAGCTCACATCCTCCTTGGTCGAGAGGACGATGTCACCCACTCGCCAGGCAATGAAGGATGCCAGCATAAAGAAGGGGGATGTAGACAAGGTATTGCTGGTCGGGGGTTCGACTAGAGTTCCAGCAGTACAGCAGGCAATTGAGAATGAGGTCGGCAAGGCACCTTTCAAGGGGATCAATCCAGATGAGGCAGTTGCGATGGGGGCCGCTTTACAGGCGGGGATCATCGTCGGGGACGAGGGCGTTACAGACGTCCTCTTGCTAGACGTGACTCCTCTCACCTTGGGCATTGAGACGCTTGGAGGGGTAACTACGACCATGATCGAGAGGAACACAACGATCCCCTCGAGAAGGTCCGAGACCTTCTCCACCGCCGCAGACAACCAGCCAGCTGTGGAGATCCATGTATTGCAGGGGGAGAGGGAGTTTGCGAAGGACAACATCACTCTCGGTAGATTCCACCTCATGGGGATACCAGCAGCACCACGGGGAATCCCTCAGATCGAGGTGACATTCGATATCGACGCAAATGGGATCGTAAACGTCTCCGCTAAGGATCTGGGAACTGGGACAGAGCAATCGATCAAGATTGAGAGTCAGACATCCCTCTCGGAGGACGAAATAAAGCAGAAGATAGAGGACGCCGAGAAGTTCGCCGATGAGGACAAAAGGAGAAAGGCAAAGGTCGAGATGAGGAACTCTGCAGATAGCATAGTTTACCAGACTAGGAAGATGATCGAGGAAAACGAGGAAAAGCTCTCCGAGGATGACACCAAGCCAGTTCTCGAGAAGCTGGATGAGCTCGAGTCTCTGATTATCAAGGACGAGAACCCCATCCCATTGGAGGACATCGACGAGGCGGCTATTCAGACGAAGATGTCGGAACTGGAGCAATCAATGCATGCTATATCGACAAAGCTCTACGAGGCAGCAGCCGCTGAGATGGCAGAGGAAAAGGAAGGTGGCGATGACGATGGAGTTGTGGACGCAGACTTCGAGGTTGTTGACTCGGACGACGAGGACGAAGACTGATTACTCTTCAGTGATA
>JAZANL010000004.1:0-3688 GCA_036251765.1 Thermoplasmatota archaeon
AATTTTGAAGATATAGACAAGAAGAAAGAGATGATGGACAAATTAAGGCGTCTACGGGGTATTTGAGATGCAGTGGAAATTAACATTGTATTACCCTTATTTCCGCTGTACTGCTCTAAAATTTAGAAAGGTTTATTTAGCGCCGCTTGCCCTGTGAACTTTGCCGCTTCTTTGGAGCTGGTGTGGGGGCGCTTCGGCGCGACCCGCGGGCCACAGAAACCGAGCCGCGAAAAAGCGGCGGTAGAACCCGTGATCTGGAAAGAAAACGGGGGATAGTCGGAACGCCATGTGGGCGGGAAGACGGCGGGAGAACCGAAGAGGACGAAGGTGGAGAGAACTGGAGAGAACTGGACGCAAGGAAGGGGAAGGAAAGGGAAGAAAACCAGAGGAAACGGAGGAGGAAGCTGAGGAAAAGCGAAACCGAACCGGCAACGGGGAAAACCAAAACCGAGGCAGAGTACTATCCCGAGGAGATACGCGCGGAAGGGGAAAAGAGATTGGAACTGGAAGCGGCGTGGGAAACAAAGTAGAGAGAACTGGACGCAAGGAAAGGGAAGGAAACGGAGGGAAACACGAACGAACAAGGGCGGAGAGATCCGTGGAGGAAGTTGTATCGGACCGTGGAGAGGAATGGTGAGAATAGCCAGGAGAAGAAACGGAGAACGCGAAGAGGGAGGCAACCCCCTTAGAGAGAGAAGATGAGTGAAGTGAGAAATCACCGAGCGCGACAAAAGAACCCTAGAGGTTCTGGAGGAGTCTACCCGGGGAAACCTGGGCCTTAGGGCCCAGGGGACACCCGGACCCTGCGGAGTAGAACGGGAGGGGGGAAGCTCCCCCATGTGCTGAACCCCTCCTGACTGCTCCCACCTGTATCAATCGGCCCATTAGTCCAATCGAAATCTAGCGAAGCATTTCTTGATGCTTGGATAATAGTTGATTACTCTCTTGGTCCGATCATTTCCTCAGCCCTGACCCATTGAGTAAACTCCTCATCAGTTAGCATATCGAGTTCTAGAGCGCTTTCCCTGAGAGTAGTGCCTTTCTCATGGGCGTTCTTCGCAATCTTAGCAGCATTATCGTAGCCTATGTGTGGATTGAGTGCGGTAACCAGCATAAGCGAGTTTTCCAAATGTCTTGCGATGTTGTCCTCATTAGCCTCTAGTCCTGTAACACACTTATCTGTGAAAGAACGGCATGAGTCAGAAAGAAGTCTAACACTGTGCAGATAGTTGTGAATCATCATTGGCTTGAACACATTTAGCTCAAAGTTGCCTTGGCTACCTCCTATTGAGAGGGCTGAGTGGTTTCCCATCACTTGACAACAGACCATGGTGATAGCTTCTGACTGAGTTGGGTTTACTTTCCCGGGCATAATGCTTGATCCTGGTTCATTGGCTGGAAGAGCCAATTCTCCAAATCCACATCGCGGTCCTGAGCCTAGCCATCTGATGTCATTGGCTATTTTCATCAGTGATACCGCCAGAGCATTCAGACTACCTGAAGCAGCCACTATTGCATCATGAGCAGCTAGTTGGGCAAACTTATTCTCAGCGCTGACGAAGGGTATGTCGGTCTTATCGGCGATTCTCGCAGCCACCTCTTCAGCGAATTCGGGATGGGTGTTGAGACCTGTTCCAACTGCAGTTCCCCCGAGGGCCAACTCAAACAAGTCCTCGAGCGAGTGCTCTACTCTGGAGATATCTGAATCCAGCATAGAGACATAGCCTCCAAATTCTTGGCCTAGCGTAAGTGGTACTGCGTCCATCAGATGCGTTCTTCCAATCTTCACTATTCCGGAGAATTCCTTCGACTTCGCTTCCAATTCATCTCTTAGGTGCCTGATAGAAGGTAGCAGATGGTGAAATGTTTCCTCTGCAGCGGCAATATGCATTGCTGTAGGGAAGGTGTCGTTACTAGACTGGGCTCGATTGACATGATCGTTTGGGTGGACTGGTGTCTTGCTGCCAACGGTTCCGCCTGAAATCTCAATAGCTCGGTTTGCGATGACTTCGTTTGAATTCATGTTGGTTTGGGTTCCTGAACCGGTTTGCCAAATTCTGAGTGGGAAGTGCTCATCCAGTGAGCCTGATATCACTTCGTCACAGGCGCTTGAGATTAGGGAGCCAATGTCGGAATCGAGGGCGCCGAGACTGACATTGGTCTGCGCTGCTGCTTGCTTGAGAATTCCAAAGGCCCGAATGATTGAGCGGGGCATTGTATCGTCTCCGATATCGAAGTTAATCAGGGACCTCGCTGTCTGAGCCCCATAGTAACGATCGGCTGGGACTTCGACTTCGCCCATCGTATCCTTCTCGATTCTGATTGCGTCTGGTCTGGCCTTGGCGCTACGCGAAGAGACGGGAGGGTCTGGTGGCCTCTCATCGGACTCGGAATCTAGTGATTCGTGGATCATTCTGACTATTGTCGCAGACCTGCCGTCCTCTCTTCCCTTGCCGACTTTCCGATCTAACTTACGCGCTGTTTCCTCTGGTATACTGATGCTGATTATTCGGCGGTCTCCCGCACGGTGCTTTGCCATATACTTGGCATTAATTAGTTATTAATAAACTCTATGATAGCCTGTCAGTAAGTCGTTTTATTCCGTCCTCTCAACCTTGATTATCTTCTGAGGGTCATACGGCCTATCTCCTGGCTGAGTATCACAATTCTCGATTTTGTAGACAGTCTCCATTCCTTTCACGACTTTTCCGAACACGGCGTGATTGCCATCGAGCCAAGGTGTTGGTACAGTGGTTAGGAAGAATTGTGAGCCACCGGTGTTAGGGCCGGCATTGGCCATCGAGAAAAGTCCTGGGCTATCATGTCTCTTGGCCAGCGCTGAGGCCTCACAAGGTATCTTCCAGCCGGGCCCTCCAGTTCCAGCTCTGCCATTGTGGGGATCCCTAGAGTGAGGGCATCCCCCTTGAATCATGAAATTCTTGATGACTCTGTGGAAATGAAGTCCGTCGTAGAACCCATCATCCACCAGTCTGAGGAAGTTTCCTGTAGTCTCTGGGCAGTCATCGGTGTAGAGTTCGATATCTATCGACCCTGCGCTTGTCGTCATCCTAACTATGGTTTGCATGTGGTTGGCTACGACAAGTAGTCCAATAGTCTAACGATAGTTGAATCACTCCTCGTTGGATAGATTTGCATTAATCTCCTGCAGCAAATCTCTAATCTCAACTAGGACATCATTTGAGTCAGAAGATGTGGTAGGCGACGGAGCTGAGACAAGAGAGTCCCTTTGTAGAAGAACGAGGTCACGGAATTGATCGGAGTTTTTCACGCCTGTGAGGATGAAAGGTGCTGCACCGGCTGTCTCAAACTGCATCCTGACAACTCCAAAGGCGTTGAGGATGGGGCCCTCGTGAATAGATACATCAGTGAGTTTGTCCAGAGGAATGTTTTGCTGTTTCTTGAACAACCATCCCATACGCATGTTGATTGAACGGTCCGTTAGGGCCCCGCTCATGTGCTCGTACTGCTTCTTGTGCACCAACCATCCGAATGGGATCCATATCAGCATCAATGGTATTCCAACAATTGTAGAGAGAAGCCCTAAATTGGCAGTCATCCACCAGTAAACGATAATTTTCCTATCGAATTCGACTGCCATTATTTTGCCGCTGTCTGCGTATCCTGGTTGTTCTTGCATGGATTTCGGAGTATTGGCTGTTTTATGATA
>JAZANL010000005.1:0-8767 GCA_036251765.1 Thermoplasmatota archaeon
TACGTCGGCGAGTATGTCGTGGAGAGGATGTGGAGGGATGCCAAGCTCCTAGAGATAGGAGGCGGGACTCTTGAGAGCCACCAGAAGAACATCACGAAGGACCTGAAGAGGGACCCGAGCGCAATCGAGGACTGATCAGTCTACATCCTCGATTAGAACCATCTTCAATGACCCATTGGAGGCACTGAACTGGATCGACTTGAATGCGACCTTTACTTCCTTACCATCGAATGGGTCGATGATGTGTGGCTGTCCCCCCCTGAAAAGCTCCATCATGGACTGGTACTCAGAAACAGATGCCGAGGAGATGACGTCGTAAACGGCTGACTCAGACCCCTCATCAAGCAAGTCATCCCCCTCTCCTCCCCTGATTACGGTCCTCTGGATCCTCCTCTCGATATGGATAGTTATCTCAACGCAGGGAAGAGTCAACTCAACTATCTTCTCCTTCTTCGGCTTAAGAAGCGCAGACTCCTCAGCCTTTCCGGGACCCTTCAGAGTTAGGCTAAGCGGCCTCAACAATCTATCTTCACTCATGATGGTCGACTATACTAATGATTAATCAAACTTCAGCACGTCTATTCGCTAATTTCTATCGCATTAACTTCGAACATTACCACTTGCACAGTTATTGTGATTTCCTCGTCGTCATCACCCTGCCCTGGGAAAAGACTCTCATCAGTATTGACCTCAACATCGATTTCTAACTCCCCCTTGCCCCATCCTGATTCTTGCCAGGGGAGCAATGCCTGGTACTCGTTCACCGATTCCGTGTCTCCCGTTGCACCATCATAGTTAGGGTATACTCTGAGGTACATGTAGAACGGCTGGCAATCGTTGGCCTGGCCAGAAAGGGTATTGTTCCCGTCATCCCATTGAGCGGTAAGCCCCCCCTCTCGAACGTCAGCTAGAACCGAGTCGCACTCATTAGTAGGGTCGTTATTCGCAATTAGGCCATCATTCCCTGTGTCATCAACCGTTATGTTCAACTGACCAATTAGGTATCCCTCTGGGACATCAACATCATCGATGTAGAAGATAAACGTCTGCTTCTCCTCGTCTTGCAGAACCATGGCTTCTTCCAAGATTTCTACTTCTTCAGTGAATGAAACAGACCAAGTCTTCTCTGTCGTAGACTCTTGTATTACTTCCCAGTGGTTCGAGACAAGGTCAATGGAATTGTAACTGAAAACTATCAGAAATGCGGCAATAACCCCAAAATATCCCTTTAATGCGCCTTCGTACTGAGTCAGGTTGGAAACTACTTCCCCGATGCTGCCATTGAACTCATTTCGATCTTCTGCCATAGAAACGCCTCCTAAACGGTCGACTCCATCAGGGAAATAAGAAATGATATCAACATCGCTAGCCCAAGGGAAATTCCCAATGCGATAGAGAACACCCGATAATCCACCTCGTCTATTTTCAGAAAGCCGGTTTCTCCATTCTCAATTAGAACGTCACTGACGCTGCTTGACTGCCTAATCATGCCATTCGTGATTTTTTCTTCCCAGCCTATGAAAACTACAACAGCGGCTGCGAATAAAGCCGAGGTAATCATTTGTGGAATCGGAAGTACGGTTTGAATCAGCTCGATGACGCTTGAAGTGACAATCAGCAGCATTAGCAACACCATTATTCTGGTAAACCATACGTTTTCATTCCCTGTTTCGATTAGATTGAAGTTAAGGATGACGTACATCAGAATTAGTGGAATGACGAGGAATCTGATTATCTCGGAGGTAAAGACATACCAAGTAGCGTAAACTGTGTTTAGATCCTCGCAAGCAGTGTTTACGCAGGAATCGACAATCCCCATCTGGGTATAGTCAAATATGAACCACAGTATCCCTATTGTGAAGAAAGTGAAGATAATTATCGAAACCCCCGAGAAGCCCTTTCTCTTGGTTCTCCAAGACTCCCCAATGAAGAGTGCCAAGATGGTCACAGCAACAATTGCCTGACTCATTGATGAGGTCAACAAAGCGGTAATTGTGGGGTCCATAAGATCCGAAGAACTGACTGCCCACCGGGCAGTGAAATGATTCTCTTGGGTTAGTACTATTCCTAGCCAGTAGGTCAGCCATTCTGCAAAAACTCCGATAAGTAATAGGGCGGCAACTGCAGAAACGTCTCTATCCTCGGGCCTATCACCCTGAATTTCACTAAACAAATACCGCAGATAAACTCCCACCCACACCAGGAATGGGGACAAGAAGAAGATATGCTGTAACCCAGCATATTCGTAATTTGTGACTATCCATAGTGGTGCCAGAATAATCGTTACTACTCCAATAAAAACCGCACTTGATCTAGCAAATGATGAACTATAGAAGATGGGATATGGGTAGATAAGTGGAAGAACAGCAAACAGGGAAAGGTACACTATCCTAGCCGAGCCGCGACCGTATCTAAGAAATGAATCAGCGAAACTACCAGTAGTGATTATGTCATTCGTGAACTGATAATCGATAATCGTCCTAAATAGGAAAACAACCCCTAGAATGAACAAAATCCAACCCAATATGAGTGCTGCTAGCCTTTCGCTGGGATTTGCCTTTTCTGATCGATATACAAGGATAATCGTCATTACCCCAAGGATGAGGTGAATCATGGTCGCAATGGGCAGTAACGCATTTTCTCCAGCCATGCTTCTGTTCCTATTGTGCCAGTAGTCGTTTTTCAATTATCCTGATTTCCTGGTAGTCCCGCCCGGATTCGAACCAGGGTCCCCGGGACCAAAACCCGAGATGATGGACCACTACACTACGGGACTCCGTACCTCCCCCCGTACTCCCACTCTTTGTATTTGACGGGACTTCAAGCCGTCAATATCAAGCATCACTCTCCCCGCCACGACCTGTGCGTCGACGTCTTGTGCCACTTGTTCTGGCGTTGCTCATCTCCTCCTCACTCTCTTCTTTTACTTCCTATGCCCTCTCCGACAATGGCTCTTCTCCCGGGGAAATCATAAGCCGCGAATCAAACTTAGAATACCCATATTCTAATCCATGGATAGACGCCTCTTTGCTGAGCAGGGCCGATTCCGGACAAGATTTGGTATGGGTGACTGCAATAACCAGCTCCCTCGCACATCTGGACTCTTGGCAGCGGAAGACGGGTTCAATCGAGAGGCAAGCCCCCGCAGGGCCCGGGGAGTCGATGAGCCAAGTCGACCATATTTCCAAGGGCATAGATCACCGGACCTTCTGGGTCAACTCTTCCCTGCTGCAGAAACTCGACTCGGTTCCGGGAATTATCGCCCTGTTGGACGCAGAGAGGTCGCCTGAGCCCTATGGCGTCATGCCGACGGATCCATCCCCAAACACCGTTAGGTCGGGAGAGATACACGGTGCGAATGACGCATGGGAGATGGGATATTCGGGAGAGGGCCTGGTCGTAGCAGTAGCCGATACGGGCGTCGACTTCGGGCACCCAGACCTCAATGGCACCCAAGCAAGAGTGGAATACGACAATTCCTCATACCACGGATGGCCACTCATGTTCGATCACAACAGCATGTACGCATGGATGGTCGATGGTAATGCATATCCTGAGTCTAGTACATGGTACGCAGACACCTCGACCATAGATTTCGACAATGACAGCGACGGACTCCTCGATGAGTCGGGACTCAACATATCCGGTGTCAATGAGTCCCTGTCCGGCGAGTACCACCTCGGTGAGCACCCGGACTGGAGACTCCGAGACAAGGCAGGTGGGGATGTGCCCATCCTCGTGGTCGATGACAGGGTCTCCGGACTCTACGAGACGGTGTGGCCGGATATCGACAGAGACGGTTGGTTCGGGAACGAGACCCCGATGAGGCCAGGTGAGGAGACATCCGGGAGGGACACGGACGGTGACGGCCTCTGGGACATCTCGGCAGGACTCGTCTACTGGGTTTCCGATGGGGATAACGGGGTGCCATACGGGGAGACTTACTCCGCCAGACACGGATACTCTAACAGGATAGCAGGACCGGGGAACCTGACTCTTTTCATGCTTGAGTCCGGAAGCCATGGCACACTGTGCGCCAGTGCCATATCCGCCCAGGGAATAGTTGACGATGGAAGGGTACTGGGCATGGCCCCCAATGCCACCATATCCTCCATCGGGAACCACTACTCAGGAGGTCATTCACTGGATGGTTGGAGGTTCATCGCGGAGGGATACGACGGGGATCCAAAGACCCCAGACCAACCTCACATCGGCTCGTTCTCATTCGGCTACTCATCGGTCGACGACTCCGGATCAGATGGGTACTCCCTGTATCTCGACTGGCTAACCCGAGTCTACAACTCAAATGCGTCCTACGCAGTAGCAATAGGGAACGGCGGTCACGGTTTCGGGACCACCAAGGTCCCAGGGGCAGCACACGGGGTATTCTCCGTGGGGGCATTCAGCAGTAGGTCATCAGACTCCTGGGGCCAGAGCGCACCATGGTCCAACAGAGGTCCCAACGTAGTTGGGCGGATGGACCCCGATATCGTATCAGTTGGTTGGTCCGCTACTGGGGACATGCCCCTAAACAACTATGACAACGCCAACCAGGCATGGACCACATGGGGCGGAACGAGTCTGGCAACTCCCGTAGTCGCCGGCCTCCTTGCACTTGTAGAGGAGGCGTGGCTGGAACAAAGAGGCGTTCACCCAGATTCGCAGGAGCTTCGTGACTTCGTCCTTTCAACCGCAGACGATCGTGGCTACGAGCCCTTCGTCCAGGGAGGAGGTTGGATGAATGCATCCAGGGCCGTCAGGACACTTGAGGGTTACAACGGAACATGGTCAGCATCCCCCGCCCAATGGAACACCGGCTGGTTCCACGGTGAGCACAGGGACGCGAATCTGAACTCTATCCTACCAGGCGAGTCCCAAGCATTCGATGTGGTGTTCAGCAATCCCAGTGACCACGATTTGCAACTCAATCTCACTCCAGTCTCATTCCAACCCCTTTCCCATGATGTTCTGGTTTGGAACAGCACCGGGAACGGAACCGGCGGTGGCGAGAACGACACATGGGACGGCCATCAGGGGGACAGGCCCGACTTGCTGATACCCATTCACATTACGAACGACTCCGCATACCAACTACCGCCTGAAACGGTTCAGTTCAGGGCCAGGGCGACTATCCAGTACGATGCCTTCGATCACGACCTGGACAGGTCATCGATGGAGCGGGTGTATCTGGAGGTATTCCGGTGGAGCGACTTCGACGGGGACGGGCAATACCACAACGACACCGATTCCGACGGAATGGTCGACGAGTCCGAGTGGGAAGAATCCGAAGAGCTGGAGGAAGTGACCTATTGGTGGTCCCATGGCCCCCAGGCAGAGGTAAGGGTGGGATTGCCGTTCGAGGATGCAAGGGACGGCCTTTTACTGGGGGTTTGGAGGTACGATGCTTCCCCATCAGGGCTCGATCCCGTCCGAATAGAAGTCGACTGGACTTCCTTCGGAGTTGCCGAGGACGGCTGGATATCAGTTAGCGAGTCAATCGAGGTTGAAGCCGGCACGAACCTATCGGTGCCAGTCGCAGTATCCGTTCCCGAAGGCGCCATCCCAGGGCTCCATCAGCATGGCATCAAGGTCGAGTCAAACCTGGGATCAGAGGAAAACCTATCGAGGGATTGGACTCTGCCGATAGTGACAAATGTGCCATGGCAAGGCCCATTCACGCTGCTTCCTAAGCCACTGGATGGAAATCCGGACAACCAGACACTGTACTCAGAGTCATGGATTAGCGGGGCCATGCGATGGGGATGGAGGCCCGAGAGCGGAGACTGGCGATTCCTAACCGTGGATTGGCCAGAGGAGCTGGATGATGGGGTCGCCATCCTGGATGTCGATTGGGACAATAACCCATTCACTGACATAGACGTCCTCTGGCTGACAGAGACTCCCCACGAGTACGCCGACGAGGACTCAGAAGCATATGGGCCAAGCACCTTCTTCATCGAAGAAAGATCCGTGAACAACCATGCTACTAGCGGTCAGCACAACTGGGGGACATATACGGGAACCTCTAGGGAGACGTTCGCGGTTCCGGCCACCCCGGGCATACACCAGATGGTCCTGCACACTGCCTTGCACGGTGTAGAGACAAACGACAACGCGCTAAACATCTCAGTCGGTTACATCTCAGCGGAGTCGTCTGGGTTCAGTAGGACGGTTACCGACTGGGCGGAGTCAGAGGGCAACGACAGCGCCCTGGTCGTATCGACAATGCCCCTCCCCGTCGAGTCCGTTTCGGCCCAAGGATGGGTGCGTCCGATCAGCCTCGACAATCAGTCTGCATTCCAGAACGACCCCAACGACAAGATGACTGCATCCTGGTGGTACAACCTCTCAATCGAGGACGCAACCGAGCTTAGCATATCGATGGACTCCTACGACAGTAGCGACTTGGACCTCTTCCTCTTCCGCGACGATGACGGAGATGGCTCATTCTCCTCCGGAGAAGAGGTAGCGAGGTCATGGAGCGGGACATCATCGGAGTCCATATCTCGGACCAACCCCCAGGATGGGTTGTACGGAGTGGCTGTTCACGGCTGGTCAGTCGACGGAGAGTCGTCAAGATTCTGGATCGACATAGACGTGGTCGCAGGAACATCTCTGGAGGTGCCATCATTCCACAACCTGAACGAATCCAGCATCTCGAGCATCTGGCCATCGGGATCGGACTCTCTCGCGGGGATGGTCCCGGAGGGTGCGCTCGAGCTGAACCTCAGCTTCCAGAGACCCCCTGACGAGGGGAATTGGACCGGATTCATCGACATCGTCCTGGAGGGCGGCGCTATGATCAGGCTTCCCTACGAATACGAGCTGATAGAGTTGGACCCCGAGATTTCGTTCACTTCCCCCGAGAACGATACGGAGGCAAACTCCCAGATCCCCATCAACCTCCATGCAAGGGACATCGGGATCGGCTTCAACATCTCCGACCTCACATGGACGTGGCCGGACAACAACACTTCGTTCCCTGCAAACTCCGTTTGGGGCCTGGCCACCAATGGCAGCCTACACGACCTCACGGACCTCTGGAACGGATTGGAGAACTACTCCGAGCCACTTCTACTGAGAGAGGCATGGGTAAACGGCACCCTGCCAGAAAACGAACGGTGGTTCCACTTCCAGGCCTCCGTCTCGGATGCATCGGGGCGTCATGCCGAATCGAACCTGGCCGTCTCCTACGACGCCACTTCACCCATGCTGGCAGTCCACGGAGTTCCTTGGATATCGAAATCCCAGACATTGGAATTCCAGATACAGACTGAGCCCGACGCACTCCTGGTCTTGAATGGAGAGCCCATAACCACCAACTCCACCGGCTTCGCAAATATCTCCGCTCAGCTGGAGGTGTCTTCATCGGGTGTCAATCCAGACTCGGATGATGCCTTCTTCTTCTACCACAACGGAGAGCAAAACGAGTTCTGGATAACATCCACAGACAATGCTGGAAACTCCGCGAACGCATCGTTCCAAGTCGTCCATGACCCGGACCCACCCTCAGATGTGTCACTGATTTCGCTACAGGACCAAGCCTCCTATCACTACACCCAGGATGACCTCCAGCACCCGATCAACATCACGAGCGGGGAACTCATCCTGGAGATCCCAGCGGACGCAATGGAGTGGTGCGTATTCATACTGTACTTCTCCTGGGTCCAGACCTCGGATTGCAACCTTGAGGGGGAAAACCCACGGGTCCTGAACGAAAGCACAGGATTCCCGATACCCGGCAACTCCCAATACGCATCCACCAGGGTCATCTCTGTCCCCGTCGAACTAGACGGCCTGGGAGAGGGGGAAATCGGAATCACGATCGCCATTGAGGACTGGGCAGGGAACTCTCACCAGCACAATTGGTCCATGCAGATGGACTCGACCCCCCCGGAGGTCTCGTGGGCGATGTCGCCGTACAACGGGGACACGCTAGGGGATCACTTCCAGAACCTGTCTTGGTGGTCTTCGGAGCACGTCTCCCTGAGGGTTTCCGTCAACGGGGACGCCCTACCAACAAAACTCGGCACCGAGGGGGTCCAGTCCATCATCCTCAACACCACCGGCCCCCAGACCTTCTGCATACATGCCACCGACGGGACAATCGAGCAGGAGAATAGCAACTCATTCCACGATTGCAGGGTGCTGGAACTGCCCGAGAGGAACTACGACACAGCCATATCAGGCGACAACCAGCCACTGGTATCCCTCGACAGCGTCGAGATAGTACTGGACAGGCACCAATCGCAAGAGGTCCGATGGACCAGCCTGACCACCGGAGAGTCCGGAGTTATCAGCCCGGGGACAGATATCTCCTTCCTGTCACTGGACCTCGTAGAAGGGACCAACGACTTCGTAATAGAGATAGACTCACTGGATAGCACGGACTCGTACTCCGTTTCCATAGAAAGAGACTCCACCCCGCCCGAACTGGAGTTCGCGGAGAAGACATACGAGGGCTCCACACTCACCACCCTGCGGGAGGTGTTCGGTCACTGCGAGGAGGGACTCCTGGTCACAATTAGCAGCCAAGTCCAATCCAGGGACCTCATCTGCCCAGAAGGCGGGCAGTTCTCACTAAACATCACAGTGCCAGAGGCCGCCGGGCAGCACATTATCGACGGATTCTCGATGGACCAGGCGAAGAACACGCAGTCATTCCAGATTGAGGTGCTGAAGCAGGACTGGATAGACTGGGCGATTGACGATGCCCAGTCCTCCGGCACCATGCTCTGGGTATTCTCGGCAGGTACAGTCTCGCTGC
>JAZANL010000006.1:0-9824 GCA_036251765.1 Thermoplasmatota archaeon
ATCGCCGACTGGCTCGCAATGACTCTATCGGGTGAGAAGTGGGGCATGGCCTCGGTCTATACAGAGAGGTGGATTCACCAGCCTAGCGAGCTCGTGGACGGCCACGCACCCTATGGGGGGATCACCACCTACGAGAAGGGGAACCCGATGTCGTACACTTTCCTAGGAATAGAGATCAGCCCCACACTCTTCGCCATAGGCTGGTTCATGAAGTTCAGAGCAGCGCTTCTGCTTAACCTCGGGGCCATCCTGGCATGGTTCTGGCTCATTCCTCTCGCCGTCCTCCAGGACGTTCCGGTCTACGATCCCGCGCAGGGGGTATACGTCAACATCACCCAACTCGGCCCAATAGTCCAGTGGGAGGCATTCGGCTCGATCGTGAGGACAGTTGCGATCGGCGCGATACTGGGGGGCGGATTCCTCGGCCTGTTCAAGATGGCCCCCACCTTCATCGGGGTCTTCGGAGACATCACCCAGGCTTTCACAGGGGAGCAGGGGGAGGAGTTCGTCGAGGGGAAGGGGTGGTACGAATGGCCACTCTACCACATACCCATATTCATGCTGATATCCTTCTTCGCCATCACGGCCATCTTCGTCCTGGGAGGGTATCCAGTAGTGCCCTCCCTGATATTCTCGATCGTCCTGCTCTCAACCACATTCCTACTGGGTGCGATCGCCGTGCGAGTCATGGGGGAGACTGGGATCGAACCCGTATCCGGAACCTCATTCATCGTCCTACTCATCCTCCTGATGATTTTCCTGAACTTCGATGTGGGGCTGAGCAAGGAGGAGTCGATCCTGATGTCGCTGGTGGGGACTACCGTGTTCGGATCCGCGATCAGCATGAGCGGAACCGTGGTCGGCGACTACAAGAACAGCCTATACATCGGAAACAGGCCATATCACATCTCTAAGGGGAACATCATGGGCGTCGTTCCAGGCGCCATTCTGGGTGCTGGAGTGGCAATATTCCTCTCCAAGCTTCTCGCTGATGGGAGCATAGAGCTCCTGGCTCCCCAAGCAAACGCATTCGCCTACTTCACCATGATACTCGCCGAGGGACAAGGGAACTGGACCGCCCTACTCATTGGGATGGCACTGGGCGCATTCGCTGAATGGGCCACTGGGATGGGGACCTCGTTCGGTTTGGGCATGTACCTTCCCACTCCAGCGACATTCCCAATGCTGATCGGAGGGGCCTACCGCTCATGGTGGGAGGAGCGGAGGCTCAAGCCAGTCGTGGAGTCGGTTAGGAAAGAGGAAGGGGGGCCAGCAGCCGAGAAGAAGAGCGCTCAGATGCTTCTTCTTACCTTCATGATAGCGGCTGGGGCACTAACCGGGGAGGCCTTCTACGGCGTCGAGGCTGCGGTACTTGCCGTCCTTGATGGGATAGAGGTAGGCGGGCAGGCTCTCTCACTATACTCATGGTGGCCATATGCTAGACTTGGAGGATTCGTCATGATCAACCTGATGCTCGGCTTCCTCATTTACGCACTCTTCAGCAAGGCCGGCATAATCGGGAGAGGCGGTCCCGGTGGCGGCCCACCCAAGTCAACAAGGGCGAGCAGGCCCGCCAAGTCCACACAGAAGGCCCCTGCCGTGATGGATGCCGAGCTGGCGGACTGACCATGGGTGACTCTCCAGAAACCCCAGCGGCAGCATGGATCACGCTGTCCGTGGCCGTCCTCGCAGTCTCAAGCGCCGGCATAGTCCTTCAGGAGATGTCCGAGGTCCCCCCGCTCCTCCGTGCCTCTTGGAGGATGCAAGGAACCGCCATGGTGCTCCTGCCCGGATTTCTCTACCAGTACTTGCGCTCCTCGGACTTGGCAATCAACAGAAACGACTCCCAACTCATCCTCGCCTCCAGCCTCTTCCTAGCCGCCCACTTCGGAAGTTGGGTGTGGTCATTGGACAACACCAGCCTGGTTCACAGCCTATTGTTCGTCAACACGCACCCACTGGTGGTGGTTGCGATCATGCCTTTCTTCGGCGAGGCGGTCCGCCGGGGGCACATCACAGGAGTGGCATTGGGCTTCGCCGGCGCCACTATCGCTCTGATGGACATAGGCGACGGCGGGCAGGTCTCTATTATCGGGGACTTCGCGGCTTTCGTCGGCGCGGTGACCGTGGTTGGCTACATTCTGATTGGCAGGCACCTCAGATCCCAGAGGCGGATGCCGATCTTCATCTACGCATTCCCTGTGACCCTTGGAGCCGGACTCTGGCTATCTCTTGCAACGGTACTGATGGAGGGGTCATCGACCTCGTCCCTAGATGCCTCTGGCTCTCTCTTGGGGTGGGTCGATCCGATTTGGCTAGCATGGGTCGCATACCTGTCGTTGGGCCCGGGCCTCTGTGGTCATACCGGGGTTAACACGGTTCTACGTTGGATTTCCCCAATCGTAGTCTCAATCGCATTGCTGATGGAACCGGCTATAGGTGCCATAATCGGGTGGTTGTGGACTGACGAGGTCGTGATAGGGCTGCCCACAGTAGCTGGTGGCCTGATGATGATGTCAGGAGCAATCATAGTCACGCTCCAGGAGACCCGGCAGAATTCCAATGAATCGGTTTCATAACATGATTTCCTCAGGACCCAATGATGACATTCCCATTGCTGCTGACAAATGACGATGGCATCCACTCCCCCGGGTTGCAGGAATTGGCAAGGGCCCTGAGCAAGAGGGGGCACCCGCTGGTAGTTCTAGCACCTCTCACCGAGCAATCCGCCGTCGGAATGAAACTGACACTCCGTGACGACATGGCATTCCATGAGCACACCGATATTGCCGCTGAGATCGGTTCCGGTGAGGAGACCCCTCTCCGCATATTCTCACTTGACGGATCTCCCTGCGATTGCGTCATCGTCGCCATAGACGGCGGCCTTAGGGCATGGGCTCCAGAGATCGAACCATGGTTGTGCATTTCCGGCATCAACAGGGGGCCAAACCTATCCGTGGACGTCCTCCACTCCGGAACCGTATCCGCAGCTAGAGAGTCGGCGCTGTACGGATTGCCTTCACTCTCCGTCAGCCTAGCTACCTACTCGCATGAAGACTACTCGGACTCAATATCCGCAACACTAGCCGTGATAGATGGGATTTCCAGTTTAGTCACCAAGAAGCCAGAAAACCTACTTAGGCCAAATGGGTCCAATAAAATACCCCCTGACGAAACGAACCCAGAATCAATCGCATCATGGTTTCTTCAGGGAAACATGTTTCTTAATCTGAATGTCCCGGAGAAGTGGGACGGTTCATTCCAGACGGTCCCCCTCGGTGCTAGATGGTATCACAATGCAACGGACATGCTGCAAAAAGACGCCGTTGGGGTGGCTTTCGAAGTGGGCGCGGCCCGAATAGTGGACGAGGATATAGAAATGACAGACTGCAATGCAGTTGCTTCTGGGAAGGCAGCATTGACCCCCCTAGCAAGCTGGCCGCAGAACCACCCGCTTGGAGTGCCTCAGTCAGTAATGGAAGCATCAACCAGGATGGGCGGGGACGGGATGCCAGAATGGTTCTATGACCCATCAAGAAGGTAGTGCAGGATCGCGATGCACGAGTGACCCTGAAGCCACCTATCGCCCAATGAAAGCGAAACCGACCCCTGGAGGGATCGAGTGTCCTCCTGGTCCAATGGCTTGTCGTCTGAAATGATGAAACCCAAATCCATCGTAGTGGGAACCTCACTGAAATGTCCTCCGCCAGCATCCAAAACAACCGGGAAAACGCCTCTGGACTTCCATTCCTCGACGGTCTGCTCAACACCCCCTCCAGAGTGTAGAATTCCGCTGCTGAACTCTCTGAAGTGCCCCCTTGGAGGGACCTCCTCCTTCAAAACCCCCTTAATCTGGCCAGCGATAGACCTCTCATCAGGCCTTACCCCGCCAATCGAGGAGCCATCGAACCAAATCCTCCTATTCGGCCCGGCCCCCCCCATCAGGTGGAGCAAAACATGACTGTCCTGTCTAATCCCGTGTGAGACGAATAATGCTGAATTCACAGCCCTCACAAGGACATCCATCCTACCTCCAGAACCGGCTAAATCATTCAGGTTAAGAACACCCGAACTAGGTGCCCTATGCCCAATTATCGCGAACCATCTTTCCAGGAGATCACCCCAAATCGAGGTCGTCATCGACTCCCATCATCGATTGCATCTGGCGCCTCATCTTCCTGTCTCCTCTGAAGCCTCGCATCATCTTCTTGCTCCTATTCCACTGGGTAAGAAGCTCCTTGACCTCTCTTTCCTCGCAACCCGAGCCCCGTGCAATCCTCCTAATCCTGCTCGATTTGAGTAGCAATGGGTCATCCTTCTCCTCCTGGGTCATCGAATCCATAACAATTCGGTATTTGTCCAGGTTCGCTTGCATCTGCCTCTTCTGGGCTACTCCCATGTTGCCCATGCCGCCAAACATAGTATCTGGCAAATGGGATAGGACCTTGTCCAAGGTTCCAATTTTACTCATCATCTCCATCTGGGCATACATGTCAGTCAGGGTGAATCTTCCTGACATCAGCCTCTTGGTTAGCCGCAGTGCCTCTTGCTCATCCAGATCTTCGGGGGCCAGATCAATTAGTCCCTTGATATCGCCCATGCCCAGCAATCTGGAAATGAACCTGTCAGATTCGAACTTCTCGATATCGCCGATCTTCTCTCCTTCTCCAACGAAAACAATTGGCGCACCGGTGGTTGAAACGGCGCTTAGGGCCCCACCACCCCTTGCAGTGCCGTCTAACTTAGTCACGATGGTTCCAGTTACCCCCACTAGTTCGTGGAATGTCTCTGCCATAGGGCCAGCAGCCTGTCCAACCTGGGCATCAATGACCAGGAATCTCTCAGAGGCATTGGCAATTCTGGCAATCTCGAGTAATTCGTCCTTCAACTCTCCATCGAGACTATCCCTACCAGCAGTGTCTATGATTACAACATCAGACGTACCGACTTTCTTCAGTCCGTTCCTGACGATTTCCGATGCCACCTTAGTTCCCGGCTCCCCGTATACTTCCACCCCGGTCCCTTCTAGCATCTGGCTCAATTGCTCGAAAGCCCCTGGACGATGTACGTCCGCCTCAATTACCGACACCTTTGCACCATGGCTTCTTCTCCACCAATCTGCTAGTTTAGCTGTAGTCGTGGTTTTGCCCTGACCATACAGGCCAACCATCAGAACCGTCTGATTATGCGGTTTTATCACTCTTGGTTGGCCAAGAATCCTAACGAGCTCCGAGTAAATCAAATTCATCGCATGGGTTTCTAGTTTTACACCAGGTCTTGGCTCCTCCTCGACCATCCCCCTTTCTACTCGTTCTGTAAGCTCCTTCGCTTGTCTGACGTTGAAATCAGCCTCCAGCAGTGCCCTTCTGAGTGATTTGCTAAGGTCCTTGACGGTTTCTTCGTCAATCTTCCTCTTTCCCTTCAGAACCCCTATCGACCCCAGCACTCTACGCTTGAATCCTTCCAGAGCCATGAGTTTCGGCAGCAATCGTGTGGTTTGAACATTGTCTGCCCAACAAGGGGGGACGTACCCCCCCAATATGCGCTGTACTGAAAGGGAACCTGCCATGGGGGGAATATGGCCGAAGCCCCGATCGAGATGTGGGAGATGCAGGTAGCCTTTGCAATCGGCCTTCTGGGGATTTACGTCGGTTGGAGGGGGACTATAGCAAAGATGACCGGATTCTATGATTTATCCGGTGCGGTTAAGACATTGCTATTCGGTATTATATCGGGTGTGTTGGCTGCTTCTGCAATTGACGTACTAATTCTAGCAGAAGTAAGAAATGAAACTCAGAATATCATCTCCATTAGCGCAATTGCACTAATGATTGCACTGGCAGAGTCTTCATTCACTCTATTTGTACTAGGGCGCTCCAGAACTGTCGGATTGAGAGCCTGTGCGCCATATGGGTGGACTCTCGGATTGGGCTTTGGTGCAATGAGATCGGCCCATCTGAACGTCCGACTATTCGATCCTGTAGTTTGGGAGGGGACGGGTTTCAGCATAGCGAACATAGCCTTGGCCTTGCTCCTCACCGTGATCACCTGTCTTGGTCATGCATCAATCACTACTTGGCAAGGGTCTAGAATAATAGAAAACAGCAGATTCCGACCAATTGTTTACGCTTCCATTGCACGCTCTGCTCTGATTCTCGCCACTGTCCTCACAGTATTCTTCCCACCTACTCTGGCACTAATAGCACCCATTGTGGCATGGTCTTGGTTCCCAGCGCAGGAATCATGGCTTCCATCCGGCCTAACTCCTGCTGCAAGGCAGGCATATAGGAGAACAATCCGTCAATCAGAGATGATCAAATCCAGAGCAGATAGTAGAATCAGGGGAAAGAAGGTCGATTCCGAGGAATAGTGCCTGAAAAGGACAATTTTACCGATTTTCCATTCTTGGCGCAGGATTATATCCAATTCACATATTCATTTGGCTGAATGCGAGTCATTATCGCAGGTGCCGGCGAGGTCGGCCGAGGTGTCGCCGCCGCACTTCGTGGCGAGAAGAGGGGTGTAGCGATGATTGACCCAGACCCCAATGCCATCAGTGACTCTCAGTCTTTGGATTGCCTCTTGATAACCGGTAACGCTCTGTCTAGAGACTCATTGGTAAGAGCCGGGATTAGCGACGCAGAAATTATCGTTTTCGCCACAAATGATGACAACGTGAATATTCTGGGATGCGCTTTCGCAAAACGAGTATTCAGTGAGCAAGTAGGAGATAGAACGGCTTCGGGACTGATTACGATAGCCAACGTTCGCGATTCAGAAATCACCCATCCGACAAGAGGGGCAGGGCCATTGGAGAACTGGGCGCGAACAAACTTCGTTGTTTCTCCCTCCACTGATGTCGTTGAACAACTAATTTCGGGCTTGGTCTCCCCGTCTCTTTCGGATATTATCCCGCTAGGTGACAATGCATGGATTATCGAATCTAGCGTATCTCTTGGCTCTCCAATAATAGGATCAACAGTGGGGGATGCGAACTCCAGGGCAGGGTCCGATCCCGATTACCCCAGGATAATCGCTATGAAAGGTCGAGGGGGCAAGGGAAGAATCGTCTCTGGAAATGAAATTATTCAGGAAGGGGACATGCTTGTTTTCGTAATCGGGGCGACGAAATTCTTTGGAGAAGTAGCTAGAATGGTGGGCGACGTCGACTCAGAGATGCCCGAGAAGCCAAGAGTTGCAGTTTTCGGCGCAACAAGCTTTGGGAGTAAGCTTGCTGAGCACTATCTCGGCAAAGGATCAAACGTCGTAATTATCGAACCAGACTTGGATGCAGCAAATGCAATCGTTGGATCCCGAATAGGTGTGAACAAGCGTCTAGATGTCATACACGGCGATCCCCAGGACGAAGACCTGCTCAGGGAACTAGCAGTTGAGGATCATGATATTGCAATTTCTACACTCAGTGATGACAATCTGAACATTTCAATAGCAATGAGAACCTTCGACAAAGGGGTCTCTAGGACTGGCTTGATTCTAAAGGACAGAGCACTAGTAGAGGCGATTCAGAGAATCGGACTAAGACCTGTTAGTAAACGCAGAGTTGCTGTAAAGTCAATACTCAAAGCAATTCATATGCATGTTCCCGGTCTTTACGAACCCATTCCTAGGATCCCATCCCTGGTTTCAATGTCCGCAGAAATCAATCCTGGGAACTCACTTGCGGGCAAAGAATTGGACGAAGTTGAGGACATTATCGGGGCCAACCTAGTAATGCTTGAGAGGATGGGGGCAGATGGAACATTCAACAACATCATGCAAGAGAAGATAGGCCCCTTGGAGGAAGGGGATAGGATTTACCTCATCCTAGAAATTGACGATGTAGGGAAGGCAGAGGAGTCACTACGGAGTTAGTATGCGCTGGGAGGTTGTGAGCCTAGTTCTTGGTTGGACCATTGGCTTGGTCTCATTGCCTTTGGCCTTAGTTGGATTTTACAGCCTTTACTCAGAGGGGCTAGAGCCTGCAGTTCGTACATTCGCAATCCCCACCCTAGTTTCTATCATAGTAGGATACGCACTAATACTCCATTCTCGAGTTTCAGACCCATCTGCAAGGGTAAGGGACAGGGAGGCATTTGCATCAGTCGCCCTGGGATGGATTCCGGTAGTGGTTGTGGGGGCATTGCCTCTTTGGTTAGGCGGAATGTTCCATGGCCCCTTCGGAGAATACTGGAACCCAGGGCATGAGAATTCGATTAGTCAGATATTGTACGGTTTACTTCACTCCTGGTTCGAGTCAATGTCAGGTTTTACCACAACAGGGGCTTCACTAGTCGATCCATCAACTAGCCCTGTTTGCGGCTCAGGAATGGTAGGAATCAACGAATTTGATGGAGATTGCTTGGGTAGTCAGAGGAAAAGCCTCATTCTTTGGCGGTCAATTTCACAATGGATCGGTGGAATGGGAGTAATTATGCTGGGTCTCCTAATTTTCTCTAGGGCACTCGGAGGGGGGATGGCGCTGGCTAGGGCCGAACTAACCGGACCTTCTGTTTCCAACCTGGGAACTACCCTAGAGAGTACCGCTAGGAAACTCTGGGCCATATACGTCGGCCTCACGCTTCTCGAGGCTTTCCTCCTGTTTCAGTTTACTAAGATGGGGTCCTTCGACTCGATTAATTATGCTCTAACTACAATGCCATCAGGTGGTTTTGGAACCACTGATGACGGGATAATGCACTTCGATGACGCAATTATTGAATCCATAGTGATGGTATTCATGCTACTAACTTGCATTAACTTCAGTCTGCTATATTTCGCATTCTCAGGCAGATCAAACGAGATTTGGAAGGACGAGGAACTTCGTACATATCTGCTAATTGTCTTCATCGCATGGGTTGCAATGGCGATAAACATCTATCGCTCGGATGAATTGGGATATGGTTTTATGGAATCAATCAGGCACTCTATTTTCCAGGCTATTTCTATTACCAGCACTGGGTATTCTAGCGCCAACTTCTCCGATTGGCCCGTATTCAGCCAGTTTGTATTGCTGCTGTTGATGATAATTGGTGCCAGCGCAGGATCTACTGGAGGGGGGCTCAAGGTTCTAAGAATTAGAATCGCATTCGAATTAGCAAAGAGGGAAGTGATGAAAATCATCCAACCTAGGAGAGTTGTCGCTATTCGTTTCAATCGCTCAGTGGTCGACGAGGAGAGGGTCTGGATTATTCTGGGAATGGTTAGCTCATGGCTGGTCTTAGTTACTGCATCAATGCTGACGATTTCATTCCTGGAGCCAAATCTAGACATGGATGATGTATTGTCAGTCTCAATTTCGCTTCTCGGGAACACCGGCCCCGCATTGGGCGATTTCGGACCCTCGGGGGCAGCCTCCTCATGGGCTTCCATGAGCACACCCTCGCTACTTGCTTCCACCATGCTGATGTGGTTGGGCCGTCTTGAATTGCTCACAGTTCTGGTGCTTCTTCACCCCAAGACATGGGAGTCGGACTAGCCGAACCTGTCGAGAGTCGGCTGGGACTCATCTTCTTCTTGATTTTCTGCAGACTTGGTCATGATGATCTCTTGACCCTCTTCGATACCAACTTCCCCGAACGTTTTCATGATCTCTTTCCCTATCTTGCTAGATTTCGGTATACCATGCATGGAAAGATGCTCATCTGCTGACAATCCGATCTTCTTCGCTACGCTGAAATCACTCTCAGAACCACCTAGACTAGAATTATGGATCGCGAGCAGAGTCGGCCACAGATCTTCCCTAATAGATGCCCGACTGGACCCAAATTTCTCAGAAAGAGAGGCTATGAGATCGCTTGTCCTCCAAGTCTCCCCTCCTCTCCTGA
>JAZANL010000007.1:0-13537 GCA_036251765.1 Thermoplasmatota archaeon
CTTGGGTGAGCCTGTGAATTCTCATCTGGTAGGACATTAGTTTCACCCTATGAATTCCCATGAATAATCACGGAACCGGAGAAGTCTATGTCCAGAGGGAACATCCTAATCTCAGACCCAAGTTCACCCTCCAGAGTCTCTCTTAGCAGGTCATCGCCGTAGACCAGAAGGAATCCTCCATTTCCCGCTCCTAGCAACTTTGCACCCTTTGCCCCCGAAGACATGACTTGCTCGTATAGTTCATCGATAGTGGAGTTAGTTATCAACGAAGAAATGCCCCTCTTAGCGTTCCAAGTTTCGTTGAGAAGGTCGCCTATTGAGTCTAAATCCCCGGTCTGGAACATCATTGCTGCCTTGTCTGCATGTTCCCTGATCGTCCTCATTCGGCTTCCCTTGTCTTTTTCGTCTTCCGATTCCTCAGAAAGGACTTGGCTGGCACTTCTAGTCATCCCAGTGAAAACTAATGTGAAATTACTTGAGATTCTTGATACCAATTCATTCCCCATTTCTATTGGTTCTACGGAGACTCCCGCATCTCCAAACCTGATCGAGTTTATTCCTCCGAAGGAGGCAGCATACTGGTCCTGCCGACCAATTGGGGCTCCCATAATTTCTATCTCAATCTTGCATGCCTCTTCGGCTAGTTGTTCCTTGGACGGATTCCTGCCTTGGAACGAATGCATCGCATTCAGAAGACCTACCGTTACAGATGACGATGAGCCAAGTCCCGTCCCTCGTCCGGGGATATCGGCTATTGTGGTAATCTCGACTCCAGATTCTATTCCAGTTAGTTGTAAGGCTTCCCTTACTAGGGCATGCTGAATCTGGGAAACTGAATCTACATCCTCCATGGACGAATACGAGACCCTAATCCTGTCATCGAATCTCTGATTCAATGTGACATACACATATTTGTTAATTGCAGTAGAGACTACTCGCCCTCCCGATGGCTCCACCATGGAGAACCCGTCAATATCAGTCCCACCTCCGCAGAAGGACACTCGGAGCGGGGTTCGGCTGATTATCATCGCAAGTTGGGGGGTGGAGTATCACTCATCAAGACGTCGGTTTGGTGAAATATGGGAATTCTTCCAATGACAAGGCATATGAGAGAGGCGCATCCGCGAGTGTCAGAGAGCCATGGGCAACCTAGTCACTATGGATGACTTGACCAATGACGATATTGTTGCTGTTCTCGACGATGCAGAGAGGCTAGTTCCAGTTGCTAGAGGAGACATTCTGCTTCCTCTTCTGCAGGGAAAGGTCCTGGCGAACATGTTCTTCGAGAACTCTACTAGGACGAGGATGTCATTCGAGACTGCCATGAAGAGGCTTGGTGGATCAGTACTAAACTTCAGCTCTATAGGGACCTCGGTCTCGAAGGGAGAGACTCTGTACGATACAATGCAAATGATCGATGGTTATGCAGACATTGCGGCCATCAGGCACCCCAGGCAGGGAGCAGCGCAATACAGTGCGGATGCAGTAGGCATCCCGATCCTAAATGCTGGAGACGGTGCCGGCAATCATCCCACGCAGACGATGCTGGACCTATTCACGATTCGACAAGCCCATGGAACCCTAGAAGGTTTGAACGTAGTTCTAGTGGGTGATCTGAGGTATGGGAGGACTGTCCACAGCCTTTCTCACGCACTTGTGAGATTCGGTGCTAGCCTAACACTTGTATCTCCATCATCATTGAAGATGCCAGCAGAGATTGTCTCCGACTTGGAGGCACATGGAGCAGATGTCACCGAAACAGAGTCACTGGACGATCAGATTTCCGAGGCTGACGTCATTTACATGACTAGGATCCAGAAGGAAAGGTTCCCGGATGAAGAAGAGTATGCGAAGGTCGCTGGAATTTACAGAGTCGAGTCATCCAATCTTGCTGGCGCAAAGAAGGGTATGGTCATCATGCATCCACTACCAAGAGTGGATGAGATAGCCCCAAGCGTAGACTCGACGGAGTTTGCCAAGTACTTCGAGCAGGCTTTCAATGGCGTACCAACAAGGATGGCACTTCTGTGCCGAAGTCTTGGTGTAGAAGTTCCGAAGAAGGTGAAATGATGTCTGAGATGAGAAGGGTTACCGCGATTCGAAATGGAACGGTGGTCGATCATATCCCATCTGGATACGCGATGCAGGTAATCAGAATACTCAGAATAAATACTGACAGGGCCACTCCAGTTTCCCTGGTTATGAACGTACCAAGCGACAAGCTTGGCAGGAAGGATGTTCTCAAAATCGAGGACAGGGAGTTGGATCAAGAGGATCTGGACAGACTAGCACTAATCGCACCGGCTGCTAGCATTGCGATAATCAGGAACCATGCAGTCGCAGAGAAGATGAGGGTGGAACTAGGGGATTACCTGGTGAACATAGCGAAATGCTCCTTCCCGAACTGCATCACGAAGGACGATCGAGAACCTCTGCCACAAAGGATGAAGGTCGTATCAAGAGAACCATTGGAAGTCAGGTGTTACTACTGCGGAAGGGGTCAGGAAATTGATGACCTAATTGAGAACATCATCTGATTTGGTTTCGGTTGCTAGGCCTTTCCAGACATTACGATTCGCTAAGAGGCGTTGGCCAGCCATTCCCTCATTGTGCATGACTGGCAGATCTCCCTACTGGTTATCTCACCACATTCGATGCAGTTATTGACGTCGTGCTTTAGGTCTGGGTTTGCTAGTGAGTGGAGATCCCTAATCTGATCCAGGGAGTGAAGTAGGCCATGTCTAGCTCCAGGAGTCAATTCCTCCAAACTAGCAACAACAGACCTGCTCTGCTGACGCATGGCACCTGGGGCATGAGGGCAGTCCCCATGGTGGATTGGCAATCCCGCATGAAGGGCATGGGCATGTATCTCCTGCTCAGGGACCCACCTAAGGGGGACAATCCGGGGTATTAGCCCCTCAATCTTTGAGTTTGTATGAGGGGCCAGTCTGACGGATCTGTCTATCTCGCCCTTTTGGAGGTTCATCAGAATGGACTGTGCCATATCATCTAGGTTGTGCCCTAGAGCCATTACGTCAGCCCCTATCTTTTCTGCTAGGGCATTGAGTCCCTGACGGCGGAAAACACCACAGTACGAGCATGGCATGAGTCCCTTCGCCTCATCGTGATTCTTCCCCATAGACGGCATCAACTGGACTACTTCGTCCATTCTGCCGTAGCCCATCTCCTCGTAGCTCAATGTCTCGAACCTAATTCCTAGGGACTCAGATAATTCCCTCGCGAACTCCATCGATGGAGCCCTGTATCCCTCTATTCCCTCATCAACGCATCCTGCGACTAGTTCGACATCTCTCCTTCTCCCAATGATTTCATTGATCATCGAGAGTAGGACTGCTGAGTCCTTTCCACCAGAAACGGCTACTAGGACAATGAAGGGCGAGCCGTCTTCCTTGGTTGCATTTTTCGGTAAATCGAGTTGAAGTCGAAGTTCACGGGATGTTCTCTTGCGAATGGATGAGTAGAGATGTCTGCCACAGAGATGTTGTCCGCTATATGCTTGGAAAACAATAGCATCTGAACGGCATCTACTGCATGACTCCACCTCTATTTCACCGCTCATGATGAGTCGTGTCAATGCATAGGCTTGAACCCATCCTCCGGTGAGTTGATTCGTACTCTAGTGACCGGGATGTCATGGAAGACTACGAAGCGTTGCCAGGAAGGAGCGAGGTGGGGGAGAAGATTTTCTCACCTTTTGTAGATAGGCTGGCACTTATCTCACTCTCCGCAATTGGAATAGTCCTGGCCCCAGAATTAACATCTTCAGTTGAGCCAGTATTGGGTGGGAATTCGTTCACTGCAGTCGTATGTGGGCTGATTTTTGTAATCCCACTAATCGCTAGTTCGATAGGTAAAATGTATGTTCGAATCAGATCCTAGTCCGATCTTAGTTTGGCAATTCCGGATTCTACGTAACCAGAGACAGTCTGCCATGGGACGATGAAGCGCAGACCAGCGACCGCGATTATGAACAGTCCGGCCGAGATTACCTTGCCGTAAGTCATTTGCAACTCCAAAGACTCCTTCACCTGTCCGGTCCATTGGGTCCCCTCGAGAATACCAACAATGGTAATCATCAGATCATCGAAAGCCAGTGCCATTGCAGTGGTAATGGCGACTAGTGATACTACGACAACTAGTTGGATGAGATGGGAGTTCACGACATTGTTGAATTGTCGGATGTACTCTGGATCGCGCTTGGTCTCCTCCGGTAGAGAAGCCGCGTACTCCATGTGGCCGATAGCAGCGCTTCCAGATTCCATGAACAGAAGCATCAGAATTGCAATTCCCAACAGTGAACTGGCTAGTGGTGATACTAGGCCTCCGAATAGTGTTCCTTCCCCTATCTGCGTCGGAAGTGCCCTTAGCCCCACATCAACTTCAGAAACGATCGGCTCGAAAGTAAGTACCGCGTGGAATGCAATTACGATGATGTAGTAACCCACGACCCATGTTATGGACCTCTTGGACAGCCCCCATATCCCAATCAGTCCGACTAGGATGGGGGCGAAAACTATCCCCAAGAAGACCAGTTCCATTACCAAACCAAGTGGGTGGAACAGATGTTCAATGTGATTCATCGAGTCATTGCTATTCCAGGGGAAGTGCAATCCATTCTTGAAGGTGGAGAAAATCCATGCTAGTAAGAATGGAACAATCACCCATGCTCCCAGCAATGCTCCTGAAACTTGCTTTATCCTATTCTGTAATTCCTGGGAAGATGACCAATAGCGCTCGATTGCGAATGTTGCAAAGACGCACAGTACAAGAGGTCCGAGCATGGACATTGTCCCAGTCTGCCCGACACCTAGTAGGAAGTCTGGAATCATCAGACCGTTCGCATTATCTAGCCACATTAGCCCTCTAGTGTGTTCGTATGAGGGGCACCATGTATCCGCATTATTGTCGATGATGAACTGGTCACTGCATGGCCCGTAAAGCTCGCTCATCCTCTTCAATAGGAGTAGCAAGGAGGCTGTTGCGGCAATTTGTAGGACTAGGATCTGCCATTTTCTCCTCAATGATGGGATATGCAATGTCTCGGTAACCTCAGCCTTCTTATCTCCAATTTCCACTTAATCACCCCCTTGACTGCAGCAATGCCTGTGACAATTCAACATCTGGCATCCAGTCGACTACCTTTGCCCCATACCCTGAAACTGCGGTAAGCCTATTCTGCCTCTCTAGCTTCAGCACCTCGTAGGCCATCCTGGGAATCCTACTGACTAACCTCTCGAGATCAACGCTACTAGGTGAGAGGATAATGACCTCATGCCCATTTCCTGCTAGGTTCCTAATTGCTGGTAATGTAGTTCCATCTCCCTCAAGACTGCTGATAATGAAAACCGGAGATCCTCGGCTAATCCTTGGTGATAAGGAATTTGTAACTGCCTGAAGAGGCATTGATCCAGAGGGGGTTACTGAAGCAAGACGACTCAGGACCTTGTATTGTTGCTTATCACCGGTGTCTGGAGGAAGGAAATCCATTCTACTCCCATATGTCACCATCGCCACCGAGTCCTTTCGTTTCAAGAAGTGACTAGCCAGAGATGCAGCGGCTGAAGCGCCCATCTCAAGTGGATTCTTCAGTACAGTTCCGATTCTGCTTACTTCCCTGGTGTCCAGAATAACGAAAACGTCTGTGACGGCATCCCTAGTCTTCTGATTGACCATCATCTCTCCAGTTCTGGCAAATGCCTTCCAATTGATAGAACGAATTGGATCGGTTGAGAGGTACTCCCTTAGCGAGTAGAATTCCATTCCTGGACCGGGTGTTCGAAGTGTTGTTGCACCTGTATACATCTTTGGTACGTCGGCCCTTAGCATCGCGTCCTCAACATCCCTTACCTGTGGGAATACCGTGATGTCACACATATCTTCAATCACTGACTCGTTGACAAAAAGCCCGAATGAGTTTCGATATCTTACGGAGATCGGTCCGACAGAATAGTGCCCTCTAAGTGGACAGCGGAGCATGTAGTCTAGTTTTGTTGACTGCCCCGGCCCCAAATTGAGTCGGATCTGATTAATCCCCCTCCTTATCTTCATCTCGTGTGGGACGTTGTCGAATACCTCGAGTAACTGAGTCCTTCTGTATGACTTGTTTGTGATTGTTAGAGAGACCTCTATCAAATCGCCCTTGTAGACATTTGAATGGGGTACGAATCTGGAGATCTCGAGATTGGATTGGCCCACAATCCAACCGTTTATCGAGATAAAGGCGATGAAGGTCAGGCCGATTATCATCATCTGGAAATTGGATATCATCATTCCCACTAGTATCAGGCTTATTCCGCCTGCGAGCATTATTGCAGCCTTCCTAGTCCACAACTTTAGTCGACCCCCCAGACTCTCCCCATTGCTTTATCCTTCTAACAATCCCAACCAGTTCATCTGGTCTGTAATTCCGCTCTTCGAATAGGAAACGGACCAGAACAGGGTCACGAATCATACCTTGTAGCTCTGAGGCTGGCATTGCATCGAACTCCTCCCTTGTCAGGGCGTTTAGGTTCCTTACCCGTGTGAGTAGGACCTGTCTTATTTTCTCTGGTCTTTGGTAATACTTGTATCTCTCAGCGTCCCCGAAACCGTAGTAAACAACTCTGAAGACATGTCGCCAATCCTCCGGGTCCTCCTTCCTGATTAGGACTGCCTCAAGAAGGATAAATAGGAACAAGAATAGGATTAGCATGGCCATCCAATCATTTGTGAAGTAGATTAGTAGGTAGTACACTAGATTGTAAGTATCTCCGAAGATTGTTGGTTGCTGGTGCCGACTTTCATCGAAAATTACCAAAGAGTGCTCGCCGGGAGAAGTTCCGTTATCGTTTAGAATTAGAGCCTCGGCGACCAGATCAAGGACCCATTTTCTATTATCGTTCTCCGGGACGGCAAGATAACTGGAGTCTGATTCAGGATCGTAAATCGAGTTGATCAATACAGAACCGTCGGAGATGAAGTGAACTCGTCCCGTTTCCGCTCCTCTGCATAATATTGTCTCGCAATACCTCACGTAAACCGGAAAGGGGCCCTGCTCATCTCCAGCTAGGCCGAATGCAGCGAATGACCCAACTGAGTAGTTGCCGTCATCATTGTTGTCGATCCAAGAGTCCTGAGTAGTCTTTGCGATGACGTACCGACGCTCGGCCGGATTGTAGGAAGTCGCCTTCTCGAATGCCGATGGAGTGTTGGTTAGTAGGCTATAGTCCTGTGACCAATCCCACTTGGGTTGATTTGTCGATGGGTCTGTTCCTTGGAATCTATGAGAGCAAAGACCAGCTGCTTGAGCAGTGACAAACGGAGCTCCGATGTCTGGATTACTTGGATCCTCATCAAGTACGTCCACAACCCCGTCTTTATCTACATCCCTGAGGCACGGGTTTACGCTAGTCTGTACGCCCTGTGAAGATGTGAAGTTGAATGCAGAGGTGGTGTTTACCCAGACGAAGTCCGATCCAAGGTCGTTATCGTAACTGTAGTCTGCATAAAGACGGTGGTTTGTGAATTCTAGGCCGAACTCTGCGGCAAGATTGCTCGAATAACCAAAGTCATCCATGAGAATTAGGGTCCCACCCCTGGAAACGAAATTGCTAATCGCGACGATCTCGGATGAAGTGTACCCATCCCCCTCGGAAAACTGGATCAAATCATCTTCGCCAGTGAATCTAGGAAGAGAAATGGTGTCCCTCTCCACTCCCGATATGACGAAAATTGTCTGTTCTGGATGGTCAATATCGCTGAGTAAAAGAGGGCTAGACACTAGAGCTGTTGTCTCAACCCCTTTCCTATTCAGTTCCTGTCTAAATTCTCCCAAATCGTTCCATTCGTCCCCATATGCCGATTGCTGAGTCTGTCCTGGTACTACATATGTGACTGCAATTGTGAGGACTAGAAGGAGGAGGACTGCCCAGAAAGAAGCTTGTAGAGCGATTCGTCTATTCTTCCTGGTGTTCAAAAATTTCGGGAGTTTGCTCCAATCCATCACACTCGGCCCCCATCAACTACGAGTTGTTGAGCCTGAAGTTCGTTTTATGACCGTTATGTGACCCTGAACGGCCGTGCATCGACTTATCTGGAGAGTTCGACGACCGTCCCCACGTTGGCTACTTCCTCGACAGGGACGGCTAGAAGGCCGTCCGTGGTAGGCCATGGGAGTTCATTGGGATCAATTCCCTGTTCTGTAACAACCAATATTGCCACTATATTGCCCGTCTCGATATCCACGGTGAAATCTGCAAGATGCCCGAGTAAGTCTCCAGCCGCATCAACAACTTGTCTTGTCAGGATCTCTTGAGTGAATGTGGTCTTCATCAAATTCCTCAAATTAATTCAATTCCCGATATCGTGCCTGATGTTCTTCTTACTGACTCGAG
Source organism: Thermoplasmatota archaeon (assembly GCA_036251765.1). Classification (GTDB taxonomy): domain Archaea; phylum Thermoplasmatota; class Poseidoniia; order Poseidoniales; family Thalassarchaeaceae; genus UBA36. The sequence goes on from JAZANL010000007.1 coordinate 8,394, forward strand.
ACCGCTAGTTAGGGTCTCCTCCAACTTGGAGTAATATTGCATCATCTCATCCGTCACAGTAGGCCTGACTCTCTCGATGGCAGTCTCGAAGTGCCTCTTAGTCACTGTCTTTTTCTCATCTCTCATAGCGATCAAAGCGGCCTCTCTACAGACGGCCTCTATATCTGCACCAGTATAGTTCTCCATACTTGCTGCCAAGTCATCGATCTTGAATTTCCCAAGTGGCATGTCCTTAGTATGAATCTTCAATATAGCAGACCTGGAATCTCTATCCGGTGGAGGGATGTGAAGCACCCTCTCGAAACGCCCGCTACGCATTAGGGCAGGATCAATCATCTCTGGCCGGTTGGTGGCAGCTACCACGATTACTCCTTCCATCCCTTCTACGCCATCTAGGCTGCTTAGTAACTGGTTGACCACTCTGTTCATGACATCAGAGCCCTCTCCCGAATGGCTCCTTCTCATTCCTGCGATGCTCTCAAACTCGTCTAAGAAGACTATCGAGGGGCTTGATTGCTTTGCCTTCTTGAAGACCTCTCTAACGGCTTTCTCTGACTCCCCGACCCACTTGGAAATTAGTTCAGGTCCTTTGATGGAGATGAAGTTCGCCTTGGCTTCGTTGGCAATAGCCTTGGCGATTAGTGTCTTTCCAGTTCCCGGAGCTCCAAACAGCATTATCCCTCTGGGGGGGCTGATGCCGAAGTGTTCGAACTTCTCCGGCATATTCAATGGCCATTCTACACTCTCCTTCAGTCTCTCCTTGACGTCCTCCAGACCACCAACCTGCTCCCATGTTACTTCTGGGACCTCGACATAGATCTCCCTCAGGGCGCTGGGTTCAATCTCCTTGACCGCTTCTTGGAAATCAGACATTCTTACCTCCATCTTTTCAATCACTTCCGGAGCAATCTCTTCTTCGTCCAAGTCAATCTCTGGGAGGTACCTCCTCAGTGCCTTCATAGCCGCCTCCCTTACCAAAGCCGAGATATCCGCCCCAACAAAACCGTGGGTGTTGTCAAGAAGCCAATCTAGATTGTAATCGTCACTGATTGGCATATCCCTTGTGTGGATTTCGAGAATCTCCCCCCTGCCAACTTTGTCTGGAACGCCGATTTCCAATTCTCTGTCAAATCTACCAGGTCTCCTAAGTGCCTGGTCTATGGCGTCTCGTCTGTTTGTAGCACCAATAACCACGACATTGTCCCTGCCCCCCATCCCATCTAGCAGGGTCAGGAGTTGGGCTACAACTCTCCTCTCGACTTCTCCGGTTACATCTTCCCTCTTTGGAGCAATGCTGTCCAGTTCGTCAATGAAGATTATCGCCGGCGCGTTTGCTGCGGCCTCGTCGAAAATCTCTCGGAGTTGCTTCTCACTCTCACCATAATACTTCGAGATAATCTCTGGCCCGTTTATTGAGGTGAAGTGGGCCTTGGTCTCGGATGCCACAGCCTTTGCGATTAGTGTCTTCCCGGTCCCCGGGGGGCCATGAAGAAGAACACCCCTGGGAGGATCAATACCAAGACGACGGAAAAGAATGGGGTGCTTTAGAGGGAGCTCTATCATTTCCCTGACTTTCTGTAGTTGGTTTCCTATGCCTCCTATGTCCTCGTATGAAATGGTCTGAACCAAATTTTCTTCCTCTTGGTCAATAGCATCCTCCTTGATTACTATCTCAGTGTCCGGTAAGACCTGGACAATTCCCTTAGGGCTGGTTTGGACGATTGCGAATGGTAGGGCCTCGGCGAAGAGGGTCATCCCGGGGATGAATATCCTATCTCCTGCTACTACTGGCCTCTTGTTTAGGCCTCTTCTGGCAAAACCCTCAATTCCGGGCCCAAATCGAACCTTCTGTTGTTTTGCCATTACCGGGCTTAGTACCAGTTTGGTACATGGCTCGACTTCTACTTTACGAATTTCGGCCCTGTCTCCAAGGCTTACTCCGGCATTTTTCCTGATGATTCCATCAATTCTAATTACTCCGAGGTTTGCATCTTCAGGCCTGCACCTCCAAACTATGGCTGCCGTCTTCCTCTCTCCCTCTATCTCTACAATATCCCCTGGCTTCAGATTTAGATCGTTGTCAAACGGCACCCTTGCTCGGCCATGCCCTACATCACTGGGTATTGCTTTGGCAACCCTCAGGGTTAGTGATTCAGATGAGTCAGTAGCCATTTTCCGCTCCCTACCACTTCTTCTCGTGCATCGGGGGTTGTTAAACCCTGCAATCTTGGATTCTCCTTGAGGTAAAATGGTTATCGGAACAAAGGGGTGCGATGCGCATAATTCATTTCAGAAGTAGCGTCCGCGGACTACATGGCACACGTACTAGAGAGTGGATTCGAGATTATAGAAAGGGACAACCCCAGTGGTAGTCCTGCAGTGAAGGGATACAACATCATCAACGGAGAGTTGCGTTCTTCCAGTGATGGTCAGACCTTTGAAAGCACGAACCCTGCATGGACAGATGATTGTCTGGGGGTTTTTCCTCTCTCTACAAAGAAAGACGTGCACGATGCTTTGGGAGCCGCCAGAGACGCGTTCCCAGAGTGGTCTAGGACTCCTGCTCCTTCGAGGGGTCAGATTATTGGCAACATGGGAAGATTGCTCATGGAGTACAAAGATGACATCGTAAGGGTCGAAACCAGAGAGATTGGAAAGACCCTCAAGGAGAGCGCAGGAGAAGTACAGGAGGCGATTGACACGTGCCTTTTCTTTCAGTCCGAGGGAAGGAGGCTGTATGGACAGACAGTGAACTCAGAATTGCCTGACAAGGAGCTTTTCACATATCGAAGACCACTGGGGGTGTGTGGAATAATCAATGCAAGCAACTTCCCTGCAGCAGTCCCTTTCTGGAAGATGATTCCAGCAATAATGTGTGGAAATACATGCGTTTGGAAGAGTCCGCAGGACTCTCCTCTTCTTTCATTCATGCTAACCAGGATTATGCATGAGGCAGGCCTACCTAATGGAGTGATCAACCTGATTCATGGGAAGGGCAGTGGAGCAGGGCAATTCCTTGTAGATTCTGCAGAAGAGGGTTTGCTGAACAAGATCAGTTTCACCGGTTCGACATCGGTAGGGAAGATGATTGGCGAGGTGTGCGGAAGAAACCTCGTATCTTGCTCTCTGGAGCTAGGAGGCAAGAACCCCTTGGTGGTAATGCCATCAGCGAATATTGACAATGCTGTAGAAGGGGCATATTGGGCTGCATTTGGAACTGCTGGACAGCGATGCACTAGCCTGGGGAACCTGATAATCCACGAAGATGTCTATGATGAATTCATGACCAAGTTCATGTCCAAGGTAGAGGAGACGAGGATTGGCGACTCTCTTAGGAACGACGACGTACTATACGGCCCCATGCTCTCCGAGAAGTATGCAAGCGACTTCCTCAGAGATCTAGGAATGTGTGAGTCTGACGGGGCCACAAAACTATGGGGAGAGGGGCTGATCACAAATGACAACAAGCCCACTAATTTCCTTGGTGATGCATCCGAGGGAGTTTACATGTGGCCACATGTGTATACAGATGTTACAGAAGATATGCAATGCTTCCAAGAAGAGATATTTGGCCCGGTTGTCACGATTGTCAAGGCAACTGATTTCGAGAATGCTCTACATCTCGCGAATGCTTCCCCATATGGTCTCTCAAGTGCATGCTACACAAATGACAGACTGGAGGCATACCGCTTCAAGACTGGAATCAAGGCGGGGATGACAGGAATCAACAACTCGACAACTGGAGCGGAGGCACATCTTCCCTTTGGAGGTGTCAAGGACAGTGGAAATGGGACTAGAGAATCTGGAATATGGGTTCTGGAGGCCTATTCATATTGGCATGCCGTCAATGACGAACTATCAGGAAAACTGCAACTTGCTCAGATGGATGTGGACGAGATTCACATCGAAGAGGCTGATGCAGACTACTCTTCGCTAGCTTAGAGGAATGGTTCTCCGCACTCTGGGCACGGCACACCTGGAAGCCATGCTCCGGGCATGTAGTTACAGTTCAGGCAGATGGAAGTCTCCAAATCGTCTCCAAGCATGATTTACTGTAGTGATGGTTGATTAGAAAGATTTCTACAGTTATTGGAATGCAATTACTTATTGCCCTTATCCATGCGCATGTGAAACTGGGCGTGGTGCAGATAGAGGGAAGTGTGAAACTCCCAATGAAGAAGGGATTTGGGAAGACCGATCGTAGTGATGATTGGTGGAAGGGGCCAACTGCTATGGCAGCCTACCTGGGATTCATGATTATTTACGCTACGTGGAGAGGTTTCATGGAGTCTGACTTCTTGTTTTTCAGTGAGTTTGGAGCTTCATCTTGTGAAAATTGGGACTCTGCAAAATCTTTCAAGGATGTTTCTGAATGCCAAACGATGTCTATCGAGCAAGGCAGTCACGTTCTCTCTCCACTCTACAGTCCTCTTATCTTCCCTCAATCTTCATGGATTCCCAAAGAATTGTGGTGGATGAGTCCTGCGATGTTCATCTTGGTTTTCCCTGCTGGATTTAGAGCAACATGCTACTACTATCGAAAGGCATACTATCGTGCATTCTTCCAGCAACCTACTGGGTGTGCAGTTTCAAAGCCGTGGAACGAATACAGTGGAGAGAAGGGAATTCTAGTTGTGCAGAATCTCCATAGAATTTTCATGTACATCGCAGTAATTTACCTGCCGATTCTAACTTACGACCTATGGCTCTCGGTAAATTTCCATGATGCGACAGGAGATGCATTTGGAGTTTCGGTTGGTTCCTTGATTCTTCTATTGAATGTCATTCTACTCTCCGGATACACATTCGGGTGTCACGCTTTCAGACATGTGGTCGGAGGGGGTTCTAACGATTGGACAGGTTCGACGATTAACCGTTTCAAATACAAGATGTGGAAGTTTTCCACTAAGCTAAACGAACGTCACAAAGACTGGGCATTATTCAGCCTATTCTGGGTAATGTTCGCTGACTTCTACATCTGGATCTGCCAAGATTTCGGTTTTACTGATTACGTTCTAATTGGGGGTTTGTAAGTGGAAGAAAGCATTACCAACCATGAGTTTGATGTGATTGTTATTGGGGCCGGGGGAGCCGGACTTAGGGCGGCGATTGAGGCAAGTCGAGCAGGAGTAAGCGTGGGCATG
>JAZANL010000008.1:0-8188 GCA_036251765.1 Thermoplasmatota archaeon
CCCATTGTGTTCTACGAACTTGCCTCCGACGTAGTTCCTGAGGTCCCGGATTCCTTCCTCATCCATCTAGAGCACCCTCGTTGGAAAACGGGTCCTGCCTGGTCATGCCCTCGGAGTAGTCCTTCCAGTCGACCGAGAAGCTGTCTCTGTTCGGGTCCCACTCGTCCCATGTGACGACCTGCTCCAGGTCGTCGAGGTACATCTCGGGGACCACCCTGGGTACGATGAATGCCTTCTGCCTGTGTAGCGGGTAGGGGTTCCTCAGGGTGATCCCGAGGACGCCGAGAACCGCCCTGGCTACGTACCAAGTGGCCTGGGAGTTCCACCCGTGCGCTATCTTGATCACGATCCCGAGTCCGTCCGGCCAGTCCTCGTGCTCGATGGCCAGACCGAGGAGGCCATCCGCCCCCTCCTTGGCTAGCAGTTTCCCCTCGCCGGCCTTCAGGCAGGTCGAATCAAGCCTGTTGAAGCCGCCGATCAGGTCCGGGTGCCTGTTCATCGACTCCCAGATCCAGTCCTTGTCCTTCTCCCTGACGAGTCCGGAGAACATCAACGCCAGCTCGTCCACGGTGTTGGACACGGTTGGTAGCCCGCAGCCGTCCTTGGCGACCCTCTGGGGCTCCCAGTCCGGCTTCCCCATTATGTCCCTGAGGACGTCTATGAACATCGGGAACCAAGGCGAGTTTGGAAGCGTGTAGCCGGCACGGTTGATGCCCATTCTCCTCAGTGCCTTGAGCATGGCGGCATGCTCACCGGAGCAGGTGTGGAACCACCTCCGGGGACGCCTCACCTGCCTGCCGAACTGAATCAGGGGCACGTCTAGCGGACACTGCATGAGCCCCCACTCGGACTCCGTCAGGAGGGACTGGGCCGCTGCCACGTGCTCCGTGTCGCCATTGTGGGAGGAGCAGGCTATCGCCTTCTGCTCCCAAGTCAGGCCGTCTGCCTCGAGGACGTCTGCGAATGTCTTCATGATCAGGGGCTTCATCATCGAACGCCCGTAGACTAGGACGTTCCCTCCGAACGAGTGCACTATCTCTTTGCCGTGCGACCATGAGATCGCCCCGTGGATCGTGTTCTCCGAGACATCCAGTCTGCGGAAGTCAACCAGGGGCTCCCACTCCACGTCCCGGCCCGTCGCGATCCCCTCGTACTTCTCTCCCAGCGGGTTGGTGGGGTAGACAGAGGATCCGGGCCTCCCAGGGGAAACGCTCGATGGCCTCCCGCTCGCTCCGTCTCCCATTCACTACCCCCCATTGACCCCGGGTGCGACCTTGGTCATGAATGCCGTCATGTCCCTCATCACCCTCTCGCTGTCGTGGTTGAAGAAGTCGAACCAGCACATGAGCCTGTCATCTGGGTCGAACCTCTGGGAGATCTGCTCGCTTACGCTTTGCACGCTCCCGATCACTGCATTGTCCGTTGCCCGGTCGATCTTGTCGGGGTCGATTGTGCCCTCCAGGGCGCTCCAGTACGTCGAAAGGGCGGACCGGGCTTCCTCCATGGCGGCCTCGTCCTGCTGCTCCCTGGTCAAACCCTCCTCGTCGTTCACGAAAACCATGATCGTTCGAGGCATCATCCTCCTGCTCCAGGGCCCGCCATCCTCGTGGTAGCTCTTCCTCATGCGCTCGTGAGTTTCTTCGATAACATGCGGCGGGGTGATGCTGAGGTTGAATACCTGGACGGGCCTGAACCTGTTGACCTTCACCTGTAGTTTGGGGTCGTGGCTACCTATCACCAGGTTGAGCAGGTCCCTGCGCCAGTCTTGTGGGATCGTCTTGATTTCCTCGAAGACATACCTGTTCCCTATCTCGATGGATTCGGGGGGAGACTCCAAGCCGTCCCTCTCGACTGCCGCCCTCTGGACGGCACCCCAATCGCTATCAGTTCTGAAGTTGCCTCGAGTTAGGATTGTCGTAGGCACTGATTCGCTGGACACGACCTCGCCATTCAACAGCCGGAGGAATATCTCGGACGCTTCGGAGAAGATCTGCCCCCTCAGTGCCGGCCAAGCCGCTTCCTCGACAGCGTCACGGGGGACTATCCCATAGGGCCTAGCCATGAACTCGAACCTTCCGGCCGAGAAGCCGATGTGGAGCTTCCTCCCTTCTTCGGGGTCGATCCCATGCAGTGCGAGGAAAGACCCCACCCTCTCGGCTTGTGCAATCGGTCCGCCGGAGGCCAGGATCGACATAACGGCACTTCCGACGTCCATCCGCTTCGTCCTGCTAAACATCTCCCTGGCTACTTGGAAGAAGTCGGTGCACAGCCCAACCTCGCCAGGGTAGTGAGGCACCACTGGGTCCCTATTCCTCTTCTGGATCTCTGTTGAGAGGTGGGCCTGAGCTACCCATCCCACTCCGAATCCCAACTCGTCGGCGAGTACTACCTGATCGAAGAAGTTGGCGAACATCTCGCTCTCCGACGGTTTGAATCCGGAGGAATCCGGGGTCTGGGATATCGAGAAGAAAATGTCGAACTCCATCGGACCCCTCAAATCGAGCGCATTCGACCGCCATCCACAGCTAGGCTGATTCCACGAACCCCGCTGCTGCTGGGTAGGCAGAGCCAAGTGACTGCGGCTGCGGTTTCCATTGGGTCGATTAGGCGTTGAATGGGCACGCTCCCCATCCAACCATCTTGGACTTCATCCACCGCCCGGCCGGTCCTCTGCGAAATTGACTCGGCAAGAGAACCAAGCCTGTCCGTGTCCGTGAAACCGGGGAGGATGTTGTTGATGGTGATGCACGGGGGCAACTCTCTGGAGAGTGACTTGGCCCATGATGCCATAGCTCCTCGCAGGGTGTTTGACAGTCCGATGTTGTCAATCGGCTCCCTGACGGATGTCGAGATGATGTTCACTATCCTCCCGGTTCCCTCGGCTTCCATTCTCGGGACGAGGGCCCTGGTGATGGTGTGGGATGCATGGAGGTGCCTCCGGAACGGCCCCTCGAAGTCATCCAAATCATTCTCGAGCAGCGGGCCACCCGGTGGTCCGCCGGAGTTGTTCACCAGGATATGCACGGCACCCAGGTCGGAAACCGCCTCTTCGACGGATCCAATGTCCTCCAGGTCCAGCTCTATTGCACTGTGGCCCGTCCCGTGCATCTCATCTATCAGCGAATCTAGTTCCGATGCCGTCCTAGCGCAGGCTATGACTCTGGCCCCGGCTCTAGCCAGCATCAGGGCGCAGGCACGGCCGATTCCTTTCGAAGAACCACAGACCAAGGCAGTCATTCCCTCCAGAACCCCCTCCGCGAAAGGGAAATCCTCGCCTGCCAAATCCGTCCCCATCAAATCACCTAGTCCGAGTAGTGCGCATAAGTCTGGTCCCTAAGTTTCTGCCGGACCACTTCGAGCACCTCTTCTGGAGCATTTCTGAATGTCGGGTGCTCACCTTGCCCCTGCGGCCTCCTTATTCCGGGCCATTTGCCATCTTCGTACGCCATCAAAGCCTCCTTCATCAGGACTCCAGCGAGTACTAGGGTGTGGTAGCAGAGATCCTCGTACGTCATCCCCCTCTTGACCGCCACCTCCCTCCTCATCAGTAGGTCTCCCGTGTCTATCCCGTTGTCACAGAAGTGGGTAGAGGAGCCAATCGGAATATCGTGGTAGACAGACCAGGCCGGAGAGGCAGAGCCTCGACATTCCGGCAGGAGGCCAGGATGGGAGTTGACCACCCCATCAGATGGGAAATCGAGAATCTCTCCCCTGATGATTCGAGTCCCACCGAATACGATTAGGTCGAGTTCCCTACCTTCCAAGTGAGGCATGACCTCTGGGGACTTGTGAACCGGGACAGAAACGACTTCTATGCCGTTCTCCGAGGCTTGCTCCTCGATGGAAGGAGCGACCGGATTCCCCTCGATCCTCTTCAGGAACTTCTCCCTCTCCTCGTCTGCTACCTCAGAGTCCTCCTCGATTATCAGCTCAGGGACGAATCCCTCGGAGAGTATCTGCATCAGCATCTCCCTGCCATACGGATGCTCCTTGAGGAGTAGGAAAGCGAACTTCGGTTTGCCCATGGTACGGCTCTTCGGAGGGGTTATTGATACCCGTAATTTTCGGTCAAAATCGCTCAAATCGGCTTTCAGATGCAAGTAATCGCCTCCCCAACCTTCAAAATGGGGCTTTGGCTCGCCCGGCTCGCTATGTCAATGGTTTACAACAGCAAGATGAAGGAAGCAATAAAGGCTGGCGGGTGCAACACCGCTGGAGACGCCGCAGGCGCTCTAAATGCAGCAGTAGAAGCTGCAGTTGCATCAGCAGTGGCTCGATGCGGCTCTAATGGCCGCAAGACGATCCGCTCTCACGACATCGGAAGCGGAAGCTCCGATTCCGGTATGGTCGTAGCTAGCAGGGTCAAGGAGGCCTTCAAGGCACACGGCTGCAACACCGGTGGAGACGCAATGGGCGCAATGAACGCCCTAGCAGAGTCCGCTGTGTCCGATGCAGTGGCAAGGGCCCAGGCAAACGGCCGAAAGACCGTTCGCGCAAGCGACTTCTGAAGTCTTAGAACTTCAAGTCAGATCGGATCTATTCCGAACATAACCCCTGCCGGGGAGCTCCGCGAGGATTTCGGAGCGCCCGACAGGGGCCCAGAAGGAAACATCTCAAACACCCCCGATGAAGAAGCGACGATAACTTCGCTTCGATGGATTCACAAGGGGAAGTAATTGCCAACACCCATGGCAGTAGAAAATGAGGAGAGGGAGGCATCCTCCGGGGTACAGGACAAACGTGTGCCAGAGAGGGTCGTGAACGGGCTACCGACGATGTACTGCTTCGAGACTTGCCCTTTCTGCTTCAAGGTCAAGGCACTCCTCGGTTCCCGGGGGGTGGAGTATTCGAAGGTCGAGGTCGACCCCACATTCAAGACACAGCTCAAGTGGTCAGAATGGGGGAAGGTACCAGTCTTCGTCGACGTGGACGGAACTCAGGTGAACGACTCGAACCACATACTCCACTACATCGACTCCAATGGGGCAGACTCGTTCCCAAGAATGGGGGAGGACTCCGAACAGGACAGGTGGATGGATTTCTCAAACAGAGTTCTCGGCAAGTCAATAGTGGCCGTGATTTACACTTCTTACAGGACCTCCGTCCAAGCACTTGACTATGTCACAAAGGTTGACAACTTCTCGTTCGGCAGCCGCTTGATCAACAAGTGGGTCGGTGGACTAATCATGCGAATGGTGGGGAGGAGCAGGGCCAAGATGTTCGATCTACCCCCTCGGGAGAATCTCCAACACCAACTAGACCTCATGTCCGAGGGAATCAGGGGAGACTTCTTCGGCGAAAATGAGCCCAATGGGGCCGATTTCGCAAACTTCGGCATCCTCAGGTCGATGCAGGGGCTGAATGGGTTCGACATAGTGGAGGGGCACCAAGTCGTCTCCGGATGGTACACTAGGATGCAAAAGCTCTCAGGCGTTTTCTGAACCCGAGAATGGGATTGAAGGGTTAATAGGGCTCTTTTTCGACCCTCGTCCATGGTGATACTGCCGGATGAAGATCTGCCCTTCGATGCCAACATGCTCGACCGCCTAGCCGAGGTGTCCATCCGAGTAGGACTGAACCTCCAACCAGGACAGGATCTGATCATCTCCGCACCAGTCGAGGCCCTCCCGCTTGTCAGAAGGCTGGCATCCGAGGCATACAGGAACGGAGCGGGCGTGGTCACTACGTTCCTCTCCGATGACCAACTGACCTTGGCCCGTTTCGAGAACGCAACTGACGAGAGCCTGGATAGGGCCCCCGGTTGGATGTTCGAGGCAATGGGCGAGGCCTTCAACGACAACACGGCCAGACTAGCGGTCTCGGCAGCCAACCCCCTGCTACTCGCCAATCAGGACCCAGCAAGGGTGGCTAGGGCGGCCAAGGCCACGTCAATGGCAGCGAAGCCAGCCATGGAGCCGATCACCAACTTCGCAACGAACTGGAACATCGTATCCTACCCCGGCAGGGCATGGGCCAGGCAGGTGTTCCCGGATAAGGGCGAGGACGATGCAGTCGCATCCCTGGCCGAGGCCATCTTCTCGATCTCAAGGGTCGACCGAGAAGACCCGATTTCCGCTTGGGAGGACCATCAGAGGACGCTTACAGAGAGGCAGGACTGGCTCAACGAGCAGAGCTTCCACTCCCTACACTACAAGGCGCCCGGCACCGACTTCACCCTCGGATTAGCTGACGGCCACGAGTGGAAGGGCGGTGCCAGCACCTCCCTGAACGGGATCTCCTGCACCCCCAACATCCCGACCGAGGAGGTCTTCACTACCCCTCACGCCGAGAGGGCAGAGGGAACTGTCAGGGCATCCAAGCCACTGGTCCACATGGGGACCCTAATCGACGGTATCGAGGTCCGGTTCGAGGGCGGGAGGATAGTCGAGGCGAGGGCCGAGGAAGGGGAGGAGGTCTTCCTGAAGCTGTTGGAAACTGACGAGGGAGCGAGCAGGCTGGGGGAAGTTGCCCTGGTCCCCCACTCCTCGCCGATTAGCGAATCGGGTCTGCTATTCTACAACACCCTCTACGACGAGAACGCCTCTTGCCACATCGCATTGGGCCAATGCTACTCCAAGTGCTTCAAGGGCGACATAGGGAATGACAAGGATGCAGTGGCTGCGGCAGGCGGCAACTCATCAAACATCCACGTGGATTGGATGATAGGGTCCGCAGAGCTTGACATAGACGGGATATCCGAGGACGGCGAGAGGACCCCCGTAATGCGCAGAGGGGAGTGGGCTTTCGGGTGATTGTGACTATGGAGAAGAGTGCCCACCTCCTTTTCGCCGTCTCACTGATCCTCCTCTCATCTAGCCTTTCTGGCTGCGTCATGAAGGCGGACGAATCACCCGATGGGGACGGGGAGGCGTCGATAGACGAACCCCTGCCTTACTTCGAGGATGGGGAATTTACCTGCATGGATCACGACAACCTGACAAGGTGCTGGCAGACCCATGTCCCCGACAACCTCGATCCCAACCAATCCGTGCCCCTGATCATCGACATGCACGGGTACGCCTCGAACTCAACTGTCCACAGGAAACTCTCCTCCTTCGACGAAATTGCCGATGAGGTGGGTGCGATCGTGATCTATCCAGATGGCGTATCGGGATTGAACATGGAATGGGACATTGAGGAGAATCAAGCATGGAACGCAGGGTGGTGTTGCGCGCACTCTGCGCGTGACGATGTGGACGATGTTTCTTTCATCGAGAAGATAGTCAACATCTCCGTCGGAATGCACAACGTTGACCCAAACAGGATTTATGCTTCCGGGTGGTCAAACGGATGTGCAATGGCCCAGAGGATGGCCATGGAATCGAGCCATATCTTCGCCGCGGTTGGGTGCATGTCGTTCTACCTCATCACCGAACCAGTGGGGCACTACTCCCCTATCCCGGTCATGGAAGTGCACGGATTCATCGATCAGGTCGTTCTTTACTCCACCACTGCCCTCAGCGTCCCCTTCAACGAAGAGATGTGGACAAATCCCGAGTCCTACGACACCGGCGCGATAGAGAATGCCATCGAATGGGGGGATCACAATGGATGCTCAGGGCCAATGGAGACCTTCGAGACTACCGCCCTTTATTCGATCCAGGGTTTCGATAATTGTGAAGGCGGGGCATCGGTCCAGCTGATGACTATCTTCGCGGCCCAACATAACCCCTATTCGAATGACCTGGACGATGGATCCCTTATCGGTAGCGCATTCGTCGGAACGCAAGGCTTGGTGGAATCCAGCCACATAGTCTGGGATTTCATTAGCCAGTTCTCCAAGTCAACGAACGTAACCGCCTGACTGCAAATCTGATATCCCGCTGACTCCGGATAACTTCGTGGATACCGAGGTATTCCTGTTGCTGATGATGGTCGGGGTTTTCGCCGGATTCGTGGACAGTGCAGTCGGAGGCGGCGGACTGCTACGCCTGCCTGCCATGCTTAGTGCGGGCTTGCCACCGCACGTAGCCCTGGGGACGAACAAATTCGCATCGACGGCAGCAGCGGCGATTGCGAGTGCAAAGTACCTCCAAAGCGAAATCGTTCCAAGAAAGGCGGCATTCATTGGATGGGGCCTGATGATGATATTCTCCATTGCCGGTGCCAAGGTTGTCCTTTCCATTAGTGCGGATGTTGTACTTGGAATCGTAATCATCGTTCTCTCGGCGTTGTTCCTGTACGTCTT
>JAZANL010000009.1:0-19654 GCA_036251765.1 Thermoplasmatota archaeon
ATATCAGCGAGGACGAGTTCGAGGAGTTCGACGAGGACGAGTTCGAGGAGTTCGACGAGGAAATTTCAGAGGAGCCTGTAGCAGTTTCTGAGCCCGCCTCAGAAGAAACAGAGGAAATCAGCGAGGACGAGTTCGAGGAGTTCGACGAGGAACTGAGTGAGGACGAGTTCGATGAGTTCGACGACTTCTGAGATGAATTAGGGGCCTATCCGACTGGCTCTCCGCCCTCTCCCATGAATGCAAGCCTCCTCAGTAACCCCTCATCCAGCATGTGCGAAACCACCGCATCCGGGACCGAGGTAGCCAGCACAGATCTAACTGCATCCTCGTCGTTGACCGTCGACAGCATCTGTGCTGTCGTCCTGACCCTCCAGCCCTCATACGATTCGCGATGCTCTAACTCGCCCATCACAGTGGGCCATCCGGATGACTCGTAGAGTTCTGCCGTCCCTACGTCGGTGGTGAAAATTGAGCCTGCACGTCCATGGTACTTCTCGGCATGGGAGACCCAGTTGGGTGGGTCTTCTATGTCTGGGATTTCTACAATCTTGGCCTTGATGCCAGTCGATTCCAACCAGGCTCGGAGCATGGTCGCCCTCTCTTGTGAGGACCATGGGTTCCTGATCGAGGGTGGCCGGTTTGATGACCCTATGGCGATAATTAGCCCCATGTCGCTTGCATTCTCGTGACGCCAGTCTTCGGCCGCTTGGATCATCAGGGCATGGCCCTTGTGAACTGGTTGGAACCTACCCAGGACAACCAAGCCGGACTCGGGCTGGTTCTCTGGGGGGAGTGGCTCCATTGGCAGTTCGCTCAACTCTTCGACCCCCAAGCCTCTGATATCTCGGTCTTCCCAAGCATCCACCTACCGGCCTCTAGGAATTCCCTCCCGGCCATCAGTTCCATCTCCGACCTTCTGTGAGATTCCATGATATTGAAGAGTGACTCACTCAGTGTACGATGCGATTCCATTGTAGTAAGTATCATCGGGTCCTCGGACGGCTCCATTGTCTCGCCCATTTCCTCCCTCCTCGACATCCAGTCCAATACCACCGACTCGGAGTATGATGCCCTATCGGTCCTTGAAAGGGCTTCTGAGAACTGATCCCAAACCCCTGGGACGAGGAAATCATCGGAGTCTTCTACCGGGCCATCCAGCATGGGCTCCACGTACAGGAACAGGCGGGCGTCCCAGCACCTCCACTGGGCAGAAGAGCACCACTTCGATAGTAGGAGTCGTAGTTCCATGGAAGCATCGTGGGAGGACTGTGAGATCTTCTCGTCCCTGGTGAGATCGGGGGAGCCGTCTATTAGTTCGAGTACCTCCCCCTCCAAGTCCACGTCGAAGTCACGGTGGAATCTTGGATCTGCCTCTGGCCTGTAGTTTCTGAGTGAGGAATCCTCCATCGCAATAGAGATGTCTTCCACTGTCATTGACATTATCTCGTCGAGCTGCACTCGGTCGACAAGATGGAGCATCACATCGACCATGCACCTGATGAGCCGCCGGTGTCCAAATACCCTCGCTCGATGGATTCAGGTGCTAACTTTCCACCGAATTCAAGAATGTGGGCCATGCCACCTCAACAGTAGATGCTAGGGGGGTGGTTTTGGAATGGCAACTATTGACGAGCAGATCAAGTCCCTGGAAGATGAGATTTCGAAGACCAAATACAACAAAGCCACGCAGGGGCACATAGGGAAATTGAAGGCCAAGATAGCCGCACTCAGGCAGAAGCAGGAGAAGGCACAGGCCCACTCCAGGTCGAGCGGGGGCAACCAAGGCTTTGAGGTCAAGAAGTCGGGTGATGCTTCCGTTGCATTGGTCGGATTTCCAAGTGTGGGGAAGTCCAGCCTCATATCCCAGCTAACCGAAGTAGAGTCTGAGGCCGGAAACTTCGCCTTCACTACACTGACCTGCATACCCGGGGTCATGGAGCACAGAGGCGCCAAGATTCAGATCCTGGACCTCCCGGGGCTGATCAAGGGGGCATCAGAGGGGAAGGGCAGGGGCAAGGAGATCCTGAACGTCATCAGAGGTTCCGACATGGTCCTCTACGTAATCGACCCATTCCAGAAGTCGCACTTCCAGATACTTGACGACGAACTGTGGAAGGCAGGGATGAGGTTGAATCAGAGACCCCCTCAGGTATTCGTAACCAGGACCAGAAGAGGAGGGATAGACGTTCGCTCGACACTCGAGCAGACGAACATGAGCGACGAGGAGATCCAGGGCATAGTCAGAGGATTCGGGATCGTCTCGGCCACGGTGACCCTGAGGACCGACGTGACGGACGACCACATCGTCGACACATTGGCCGGCAATCGCATTTACAGCAGGTCAGTCGTCGTGGTCAACAAGATCGATCTGGCTAACGAGAAGGATCTGGAAAGGGCCTACGATGGACTGCCAGAGGGATGGCCCGTACTAAACGTCTCGGCCAAGACCGGGGAGGGTATCGAGGAGATGAAGGACTTCATCTTCGATAACCTAGGATTCATGTCAATATACCTCAAGCCACAGGGCCAGGAAGCAGATCTAGTCGAGCCCCTGATCGTTAAGGACACTTCGACCGTTAGGGACGTGTGCGCCAAGCTCCACCGTGACTTCCTCAGGAAGTTCCGTTACGCGAGGGTAAAGGGCCCGAGTGCGAAGTTCGATTGGCAGAGGGTGGGTCTAGACCACCTGCTGAAGGACGATGACGTCCTGACAATTATACTCAGGAAGTCGTAACCGCCAATCGATGTATTCACCAATGTGATGCCTATCCTAGCACATGGACGAGGGCCTGCTGGGGGTGTTTGACAGGGAGTGGGCCCGGAGGGCAGCCTCCCATCTCGACAAAAGGAGGAGTTTGTACCTAGGGGTCTTCTTGATTGGCTTCGTTGCCGGTTATCCAGCAGCTGAGTTGATCATCGAGTGGTTGCTGGATTCCGACGGTTTCATCCCAACGGGGGTCGAGGTCATCATCCTACAGCCTCTTGAGGTGATCATGCTGCAACTGAGGATTGCTGCGCAGATTGCCTTTGGACTCACCATAGCTACAATCATACTAGATCTTGCAGGCACGGGAGTTAGGTCATTTCCCGAATCTGCTGCTAGATTGTCCCGTAGCCCTGATGCCAAGAGGGTCGTCTCGGCGATGCTGGCGGTAGTTGCATTGGGGGCGATGGGGCTTGCCTATGCACACAATGTCCTGATCCCGTTCCTACTGGAGTACTTGGCGGCGGACTCGGCCGAATCTGGTCTGCAGTCTACTTGGCAGTTGCAGTCCTGGGTCGGCTTCGTAACCGGGTTGTACTTCTCTTCCGTATTGGGGTTCCAGGTCCCGATACTGGCTGTCCTCCTAATCAGGTCAGGGATAATCGAGAGGGGGGCGATTGTTGAGAACAGGGGATTGATCTGGTTCGCTGCGCTTTTCATCGGCGCCCTAATTTCACCTCCTGACCCGATCTCACTATTCCTAGTGGGAGGGCCGATGCTCGTATTGCTCGAGGTTGCTCTGATTTACGAGCGTTTGACGAATGGGGAATAGCCCCGGGTATCCTGAGCTCACTCCGACACGCAGAACGGGTAAGGTTCGTGCATCGGGGGGAGGAACAAATCTCTGCAGGTCCGGTTCACCGAGGATAGAGCCAACACGCTAGAGGAATCCAAGGATATTGTCACTGCTTGGGCGGAGACGGGGCTAGGTACGTAGTCCTCCCCAGTCTGAGTTACCAGGAGGGTGATCCCATCTCCTTCGGGCACCACGACATCCATCCCGAAGAACTCCATCTTGGCCAGAACCGTGCTCCCCGGGGCAAGTGTCTGCCCCTCCTTACCTCCGGCGTGGAAGCGTAGGTCCATCACGGCATGCCCCAGGTGCATTTCGTCTGATGTGCGGACCATCTCCACGAACAGGTGGCCAGAAGTTGATAGGAGCCCGATCTGGGCTTCAACGTGGAACGTGGGAGTTCCCACTATGCGGGTTTCCCTCTCGAAGGACGGGCACTCGATGGTCGTCTGGCTACTGGAGGTGATGGTTGAACCGCCCAGGAGCACCTGGCATTCGTCCATCCCGAACGTCAGCCAAACTACATCCCTCGGTGGGTAGGTGGACTCGACCCTCCAACCACCCATGTTGTCCTGAATCTCGGCGATCAGCCGTGGCTGTGGCCCCATGTCACGCAGGTAGAAGTCGAACCATTCGAGGAGGTCGTCTGCCCAGTCCCATCTCAGAGTGAACGGGTAGGCCTCAGCACCCCTGCCGCTTGAGAGTCCCGAATGCCCGCTCTCTCGGTCTGGGTAGTCATGGCCCCACTGCCCATAGAGGCCCTTCACATCGAATCCCGCATCGATGGCCATCTGGTGCACTGGGAAGGCCATGTGCGGGTCTACGTTCCAGTCCTGCATTCCGTGGATTATGTAGATCGACCCCTCGTAAACGTCCAGGGCCCGGGTCAAGAAGTGCCTCTCTTCCCAGTAGTCGGACCCGGTCCATGCTAAATTGTCCCCGGTCATGTAAGCCGCAGGGCCTGCGTAGTAGCCCTCCAAGTATCCCTCGCATGCGTTCTCGATGTCGCCCGCATCCCCATCTAGGCCGAAGGAACCGTAGACCCCATTGTGCATGATTGCCCCTCGGAACTCCATGCTCCCATTTCTCCACATCAAGTCATGGACGCCGATAAGTCCGGACATAGGGACGATTGTGGCCAGGTGCTCCGAAGCTGCTGCGGCTGCATTCCAAGGGGTGCTTCCGTCATACGACTTTCCGATCGCTCCGACTCGTCCGTTGGACCATTGTTGGGATCCGAGCCAGTCGACCGCCGCCTTGATTCCGGCCTGCTCGTCATGGCCCATCAGGTCCATGCAGTGGTTGGATTCCCCGGTCCCGAATACCGAGACCTGTGCGACTCCGTACCCGTGGGGTACGAAGTTCTCGATGAGGAAGCGGCCAAGTCTGTCGGCGGGAGTAAGGGCATCCACGTCCCCGTCATCGTAGTAGGGACCTATCTCTGCTAGGACCGGGACCTTGCACTCCTCGGGCACTTCCGACGATTCCCAATCGCATCCATCGATCACAGGCAGCCAAAGTCCGAGATGAACCTCGGCGCCCCCGGAAACCCCTGCTCCCCCATCTGTAGCTACTATCTCTGGGACTGGGACGTACACGGAAAGTGGCTCGCCGATTCCGTGCGACCCGTTCCGAGAGACCCACGAAAATACGTCGTCTGTACGGTATGGCTTCTCCGAACGGTTCTCGACGGGGAGGAGCCAATGATCTGGCCCTGAGTCCTGCTCGATCGTATCCGATTCGAGGCATCCCGAAAGAGGAGCCATGCAGAAGACGAGGACAAACAGTACAGCAATACTACGTTCTGCCACGTCAATGCCTAAGTGCACACGACTTCAACCCTGCCATAACATGTGCAATCGATGGTTGTGGTTAGAGCGAGCGCTCACTCCTCGACTCCGGCCTCGACCTCCGGGGCCTCCTCTTCGGAGAACTCTGAGATGGTCATCTGCTCATCGGGAGCCAGGGATGCAGCGAGCTCTGCGCTTGTGAGTCCCTGCTTGCCGGCCTCGGACCTGAACCAAGCGCGGACCTTCCTGTACTCTACCTCGGGGCACCCGAAGTACTCGGCGAACCTCCTGGTCGTGGTGAGTCGCCTGGTCAGGCCCTCCCTCCTCCTGTCGATGAGGCCCATGGCAGCTAGGTCTCGAACGTGGTCGTACGCCTTCTGGCCGAGCATGTCCTTCAACTGGGACTGCTGCATGGGCTGGTGGTAGGCTATGAGGGCCGCCGCTGGGAGGAGTCTCGTCGGGATGTCCGCCCTGAATGTCTCGGGCAGGAATGCGGACATCTCGGGCCTGACCTCCATTATCCACCTGCCGGAGACGTCAGTTAGCTGTAGTGCGCTCCCCTCCCTCTGTTCCATTTCCTTCCTGAGATTGGAGAGGCCGACGTGTATCACCCCCTTCGGCTCACCGAGCATCTCGGATAGTTCCTCGAGTGACATCGAGCGGCCGGACCCGAAGAGGATGGCCTCCAGAATGGTTGGCAGCTCTGGCTCAGACATTGGATGCCTCCATTGAGTCTGACTTGGGGTGAAGCCTCTCGGTGAGCTCGTCGTAGTCCCTGGAGCCGCCCCATAGGTCCCCCAGTACTATGCGGCCGTTGTAGCCACCCTCCTGATCGAGCGAAATGTATCCCCTGTTCGTTAGGAATAGGGTCGAGACGAATGCCGTCACCTGGGACTCGGTCTTCTTCTCCTGCTCATTGAGGCCGGGGGGCGAGTTCCGGTTGAGCTCCTCTGCGACCTCTCTGAGGCCTACCTCCTGCGAGGACTTGGTCCTGGACTTCAGTGCCTCCCATGTCCTCTTGAGGTCCCCCTCTAGGTCCTCGACGTGGAGGCTCCCGCTGAATCGTGCCCTCTCCCTGTCGTGTGCCTCCCTCCTCTCCTTGGCGATTCTCTCCCTGGTCCTCTGCTCCTCTGCTATCCTGCCTGCGTCCTTCAGGCCCAGCAGTAACTCGCCGAGTGTGACTGGGCGTCCCTCCTTGCCGTGTATTCGGCCCTCGAAGATCGATGGAAGTGCTTCGTCTGCCGCCCCGGTCATCACACCGACAGAGAAGTTGTAGTCGGCGTCGTCGAACTCTGCCTCCCAGCCTCCGTCGAAGTCCCATTCGACGTCCTCCTCGAAGTCCATGGCCCTCTCTTGCCTCTCTATCAGCGAGTTGGCCTGACCACGCAGAATCGACCAGGCCATCCTGATCATGCGGCCGCAAGACGGCAGGTCGATGTTCTCCGCCCCTTGGATTCTCTCGTTGAACATCTCGATGAAGCTGGAGAGGTCGACGTCCCATGGGTCCAGGTCGCTGGACTGGAACATCTGGAAGACGAGTGCCACGGACCGGTCGAACGGGTCGATTAGGAACTGGTGCTCTGCCTCCTCCAGGGTCGCCAGCTCCATCAGCCTATCCAGGAACTTGCTGGTCTCGAGGTTTGGCTGGCCCTCGAGCAGGCGGAGGACTACGTCATCCCTCATCTGCTCCCCGAATATCACTATGCGTCCTCCCTGGCTTCGATGGTTTGGCTATTTGTCGGCTCTTCCGGGCCCTCTTCTACTGCCGATTCCGACTCCTCGATCACCTCGCTGACGTCCTCGGTCCTCTCCCTTAGGCTCTGTAGCCCCTCGCCCTCCGGGTCAGGGATGCCCTCGTCTGGTACGTCCACCCCTGCCCTGTCGGCTAGGCCACCTAGGCTCGAGGGGGCTGGCAGGGGCTCTGGTGTCTTCGGCATGTCCGCAGGGGACGGGAGTTCCGGCATGGCCTCCTTCTCGGCTTCGGAGGCCGCTCTGGCCTTCTCCTCGGCTTCGATTTCATCGCTCAGGTCCAATGCCGCTGCCCTGTCGAAGTCGGTGATCCTCTGGCTGCAACCGTTGCCGGCGTGGGTTATTCCGATGTGGTGGTCGGCCAGAGTAAGGCTGACCTTCCTTAGAGTGACCATGATGAACTGTGCCATCCCACTCCTCATCCTGCATAGGGCCGCTATCTTCTCCGAGTTGAACGGGTCAAGGTTCTGGTCGACCTCGTCGAAGTAGTAGAATGGGCTCGGCTCGTAGTCCTGGATTGCGAAAATAAGAGCCAGTGCGGCCATCGACTTCTCGCCTCCCGAAAGTGCAGTCCTCCGTGTGTTCTGGCTCTTCCCGGGCGGGACGCAGGCCATCTCCAGGCCTCCTTCGAACGGGCTGTCCATGTTCTCGAGTTTCAGTTCCCCCCGGCCGGTTGGCTGCAGTATCTCGTACACCCTCCGGAAGTTGTTGTTAACGTGCTCGAAGACGTTGAGTAGGCGGGTCTTCCTCTCGTCCTCGAGTTGGTCGGCTATGGTGGACAACTCGTCCCTCCGCTTCCTCAGGAGTTTCCCGTCAGCTATCAGGTCCGTAATGCGGGAGGCTGCTGCGTCATACTGCTCTATGGCGAGCATGTTCACGTCCCCGAGGGCGCGGAGGCGGCGCTCGAGCCCCTGCACGCTCCGCTCCGCCTCCACGACTGTTGGCAGTTGCGCGTCTTCCGGCGGGATTGGGATGCCTGCTTCCTCCAGCTCGGCAACAATCTCGTCCAGCGCCTCGCGCCTCTGCTTGATTTGTACGCTTAGTTCCTCCAATCGACCGGAGATGTTCTGCTTCTCCTGGGATATCCTCTCCAAATGTGACCTTAGGCTGGCCCGCTCCTCGACGATCTGGTCCCTCTTGTCGTTCAGTATCTTCTGCTCCTCGTCGAACTGTGAAGCCTGCTCCCTTAGTTCCAGGAGTTCAGCCTCTGAGTCACCTATTCCCGAGTTGAGTTCGGCTATCTCCCTCTCTGCCCGTGAAATTGAGTCCTGCTGAGACTTGACCTGCCTGTCCAGGACCGCCACCCTGTCGATTAGAATCTTCAGTTGCTGCGAGGAGGTCTCGATCGATGCCTCGGACATGACTCGGGTCCTCTCGGCCTCGGTCCTGACCCTCTCTGCCTCCCTTAGCTTGTCCGAGAGGTGGTCGGGAGTGTGGTTCTGGAGATCTTCTGCGGCCTTGGTGCGGGCAGCAGAAGCTTCCTCTAGGGCGAGGCGAGCGCTCTCGCATATCCCCGATAGTCTGGACTTCTCGGTCTCGCAGTCTTCTAGCTCCTTGTTGGCGGCCTTGAGTTTGGCCCCTATCTCTCGGACGGACTTCTCGGCCCTTTCCATGTCTGCCTTCCAGTTCCTGACCCTAACGGAGTGGTCGTCGTTGTCTAGTCCGTGGATTCGGTCCCTGAGCTCTTGTTGGCTTCTGCGCAGTTCTCTCAAGGCGCCATCGACTGTGGAGAAAAGCAGCCCTGCCTCTTGGACTGCCATCTCCATCCTGTCTATCCCGGAGCTACCCGCTCCTGAGCCATCGAACCGAGGGCGGTCCCTCTTCGATGACGAGCCCCCGGTCATTGCACCGGAGCTCTCGATCACCGCTCCGTCTAGAGTGACCATACGAACGCCCCCCATGTTCTCCCTGGCGACGTCCATTGAGTCGACGACGAGCGTGTTCCTTCCCGCATAGCGGACTGCCGTCTCTACGCTAGGGTCGAATTCCAGCAGGTCGTGGACAAAGCCGACCACGCCTGGGTTCCTGGCGACGAGCAGCGTCCTCCCCTGCGGGCGTGAGACTGATAGTTTGTTGAGTGGGAGGAATGTCGCCCTCCCCCCTCCGTTCTTGCGTAGCCATGCTATGCACTTCGAGGCTACGTGGTCGGAAGTGACCACTATGCTCCTGAGTCCGCCACCGAATGCGAATGAAAGTGCCTCCTCGTGGGATGGGTCCTTCGGGGTCGCCAACTCTCCCAGCGTCCCAAGAATGCCGTGTATCTCCTCGCTCTCCCGGAGTTTGGATAGCGCAGCCAGAGTGTGTGCGGAGCCAGGGGTGCTTGACCTGGCCTCCATTCTTGCCTTGGCCTTGGCGAGCCCCATCTCGGCGTTCCTGAGCTTTGACTCTGCCCTGTCGCGGTCGTCCACTAGCGACCTCTCCTGCTTCTGGAGGCTCATCAGCTCCTTTGCCAGTGACTCTCTGTTGGTTTCTGGGCTGGATTCCTCTAGGTCCTCGCCCATGAGGGCTTGATCGTCCCTCTCCAGTTCCGCTGTCTCGAAAGTCTGCTCTATTTCGGCCAGGTTCTCGGATGCAATCTGAGATCTCTGGTTCGCCCGATCGAAGTCTAGTTGGGCTTGCGAGTAGGTTGTGCTGGCAGACTGCTCTTCCTCAGTGGCCTTCCCCAGAAGCCTGTTGAGGTCGCGGCCGTGCTTGTCGCCCGATTGTATCGCCTTCCTGGCCTCTTCCTCGTCCTGGGCGGCCTTCTTCAGAGCGGCCTTGGAGTCCGAGACGCTTTGCCTCAGGTCGGATATGCTTTGCTCCGCTTTCGAGCGTGCGGCGTCGGCACCCTCCCTCTCACGGGCCAGTATCTCGACCTCGCCCTCTGAGCTCTCGATAGACCTCTTGTGGTCGCCGATTCGGTCAGAGGCGGTCTCCATGTCGATTTCGTGCTTCCTTATGCTGTCCAGTATCTTCTTCGCGTCACCGCCGAGAACCCCCTCGAGTTCCCTGCCGATTTGGACTAGTTCCTGGTCGTAGCCATCTAGCCTCCGGCTGGATTCCAGCATCTCGCTGGATATTTCCTTCTCCTTCGCAACGTAGTTGGACCTCTCCTCTGAGAGGAGTGCGACCTCTCCCTCCCTGTTCCTGTGCCTAGATTGCTCTAGGGTCAGTCTGGCAAGATCTGATTCCTCCTTCAGTTCTCTGAACTTCAGTGCCTGCTCCCTTTCCTTCTCGAGTTCCTTGAGTCGTCCCTTCTGGTCGGCCTCGAAGATGTCGATAGTCTCAATGCTGCTCTCAACGTGCTTCCTCTGAGTGTTGGCCTTCCGAATCTCTTCGTCGTAGGCCGTTACTCCTGCGACCTCCTCTAGCACCCCGCGCCTCTTGTGCGGGGTCATTGTTGCGAGGTTTGTTACATCGCCCTGCAGGACTACGTTGTATCCGTCGCCCCTCAGTCCGGCTTCTGAGAGTATTCTGCGCATCTCGGTTGCTGTGGAGGGGTTGCCGTTGATCTTGTATGATGTGACTGGGTCTCCTTTCCTGTTTAGGCGGACTGTCCTGGTGAATGAGACCTCGTCCGAATCGGAGCGGAGCCTTCTCCTGCCACCGACCTCGGGAGTGTTGCTGAAGACCAGCGTCGCTGACATGTGCTTCGCGGGCTTTCCCGTCTTCCCTCCGTTGAATATCAGTTCGGAGACGTTAGAGGCCCTGAGAGACCTTGTTGACTTGGGGCCGAGTACGAATCCTATGGCATCCCCGCAGTTTGACTTGCCACTTCCGTTGGGGCCTGTGATGGCTGTGAAACCCTCTTCGAAAGGGATGGTCGTCTCTCCGCCGAATGACTTGAAATTCTCGACTTCAATCCTGACTAGATGCATCCCTTCACCTCTGTCACCGGGAAATAAATCTCCGACAACAACCCCAGTCGTTCCATTTGAGGTTAAGAACATTGAGGCAGTGATGCGTTTCTGGACACTGGTTAGTGGAGTGTCTGCGAAAAGCCGCGGGATGTCCTTCCTCACATGTTCCTTCGGAACTTGCCGCCGCTCTCGAATAGTGCCTGGGTGACCTGCCCCACAGAGCAGTGATCCACGATTTCCATCATCACTTCGAACAGGTTTCCGCCTTCACGGGCGGCTTGCTTCAGTCGAGCCAGTCCCTCCTCGGACTCCTTTGAGTGCTCCTCCTTGAATTCCCTGTTCCTGCTGATGACCATCATCTTCTCAGACTCGTCGGACCTGGTGACGTCGATGTCGAAATCCTCTGCCGAGGGAGTGGATGAGTCTGGATCCGTGAACGTGTTCACCCCCACTATCGGGGTCTCTCCGGTGTGCTTTCGGTGCTCGTAGAGCATGCCCTCATCCTGTATCCTGTTGCGCTGGTAGTTGACCTCTAGAGCCCCTAGGACCCCCCCTCTGCTATTCATCTCCTCGAAGATGCGCAGCACCTTCTCCTCCACCTCGTCAGTGAGGAAGTCCGCAACGAATGATCCTTGCAGGGGGTTCTCGTTTCGTAGCCAGCCGTACTCCTTTGCGAGTATCAGCTGGATAGCGACTGCGTCTCTGACGGTGTCCTCGGTAGGGGTGCCGAAGGCCTCGTCTCGGCTGTTGGTGTGGAGGCTGTTCGCGTTGTCCGCGAGGGCATATAGTGCCTGCAGAGTGGTTCTGTAGTCGTTCCATGTGAATTCCTGGGAGTGTAGCGAGCGACCGCTGCTCTGGATGTGGTACTTTAGCTTCTGACCCCTCTCATCGACCCCGTATAGGTCTCGCATTGCTATCGCCCAAATCCTCCTGGAAACCCGGCCTATCACTGCGTACTCGGGATCCATCCCATTTGAGAAGAACCATGAGAAGTTCCTCAGGAACTTGTCGGGGTCTATCCCCCTGGCCTTGAACAGCTCGACGTATGTGAGTCCGTTTGAGAGTGTGAGAGCTGCTTGAGTGATTGGGTTTGCCCCCGCCTCGTCGATGTGGTAACCGCTGATGCTGACGAAGTAGTGGTTGCGGACTCCGTTGTTTACGTAGAACTCTGCTACGTCCCCCATCATCCTTAGGGCGGTGTCCAAGTTGAACACGAGGGTGTTCTGACCCATGGCCTCCTTCAGCTGGTCCGCCTGAACGGTGCCCCTGACGGTGGATAGGGCATAGGCGCGTATGTCCTCTGATTCTTCCTCGGTCGGTTCCCTTCCGTTCTCCTCGGTGAATTTCCTCGTCTGCTGCCTGATTGCCACTCTGAAGAAGGCGGCAAGGTGCCACCAGTAGTTTCCATTGATGGTCATGCTGACCGAAGTGTTTGGGGCGCACAGGTCGAAACCATCGAACAGACGGTCCATCTCATCCACCGTGCTGATGCTGACTCCCGACTCGCAAACCTTTCCGAAAATGTCGAGCCTCTCCTGCGGATCGTTTCCGTACAGGCTGGGGGAGTCGAAGGCCACGGAGAGCCTGTTGAATGGCTGGTCCTTTGACAGGAAGTGGTATCGCTTGTTTGTCCTCTCAGCGCTCCCCTCTCCTGCGAACATCCTGACAGGAAGCTCGTCCTCCCTCCTGAACGGGAAGACCCCTCCCGTGTAAGGGAATGATCCAGGGGCGTTCTCCTTTCGGATCCATAACAGCCTGTCTCCCCAGTCCTCTGTCGTTGGCAGTGCGACCCTGGGGACTTTGGTTCCCGATAGCGTCTCATGAGTCGTCTTGACTGGAATTTCCTTGCCCCTGACAGAATAGCTTGCCTGTCCGGAACGATAAGCATCGGCCATGGAATCGAAATCTTCCAGAGACCCCCATGCTTCTTCCGGTACGGATTCTCGAATCGCATTGGCCTCATCGATGAGGTCCTGGCGGGCATCCTGCTTTCCCGAGGACTCCAGAAGGCTCGCTGCTGCCTCGAGTTGCTGCACTAGGCGTACGGATCTGGCAGTGTCTTCCGACCTCTGGTGGTAGTCCCTGATGGTTGAGGCCACCTCGGCAAGGTAGCCCTGCCTCTCCGGGGGGATTGGGGTCTCTCTGTTGGGGAGGCCGTCTGGCCCCATGCGAGGTTCGCTGGCGGAAAAATCGGTCCCGAACCTCTCGTTCAGTAGATTGGCCATCATTTCCCAGAGCCGGTCCACTCCCGCGTCGGCGAATTGGCTTGCGATTGTGGGGACTACTGGCATAGACTCTGGGCTTTCACCGAAGGCCTCTCTGTTCCTAAGGAACTGCTTGCGAATCTCGGTTAGCGCATCCTCGGCCCCTGGCCTGTCGAACTTGTTCAGTACCACGATGTCGGCGAAGTCAAGTGCTGCAAGCTTCTCCAACTGGCTCGGTGCCCCGTACTCTCTGGTTGTGACGTAGATCGAGGTGTCTGCGACCTCTGTTATTGCATCGTTGCCTTGGCCGATGCCACTGGTCTCGACGAGTACTAGGTCGAAGCCTACCGCCTGGCAGACCTCGACTGCTCTGTCGACGCAATCCGCAATCTCCCTGCCGCTTTCCCTGCTAGCAAAGGAGCGCATGAACAGATTTGGGTCGGATAGTGAGTTCATCCTGATTCGATCCCCCAGCAGGGCCCCACCGGTCTTCTTCCTAGTCGGGTCGGTGGCCAAGAGTGCCACTCTAGCATCCGGGTTGTCCCTGCGGATCCTTAGCATCACCTCGTCCATGAGGCTGGACTTTCCCGCCCCTCCCGTACCGGTTATCCCGACTACAGGGCACTCCGACTCCTGTTCCCTGGATCTGGCCTTCGAGAGTGCCTTGTAGAATTGGTCTGTTTCGGAGTTCTCCGCCATGGTGAGTAGCATGGACACGGAGCCATGGTCATCTGCATCCACTGGTCCGGAAATGGAGTCGAACCTGGAGCTCTCTAGGAGGTCTGTTGACGATGCCTTCTCCATAGCATCCCTAACCATCCCCACAAGGCCCAGGTCCCTGCCATCGTCTGGGGAGTATATTCGAGAGATCCCCTTTTCTGCTAGGTGCTCGATCTCGTTCGGGAGGATGGTCCCCCCTCCGCCTCCGAACAAGAAAACATGGCTGAATCCATTCTCATCCAGAATCTCCTTCGTGTGCGTGAACATCTCTACTGCCCCCCCTTGGTATGAGGTGATGGCGATTGCATGGGCATCCTCCTGTATGGCTGCGCTTGCGACTTCGTCGGCACCTCGGTCGTGACCGAGGTGTATCACCTCGCAACCCTGGCTCTGGAGAATCCTCCGGAAGATTCCGATTGCGGCGTCGTGACCATCGAAAATCGCTGCTGCGGTAATCACGCGAATGGGCATTTTCCCCCCTGAGGCCGCGATTGGGGCATCGCTAGCACTGCTTCCCGGGCCTCTTTCCACGACATGCCGAAAACATGGCTCCACAAGAATGCGTTGACTGCGGAAAATGTCTCCTCGGGCATTTCCGGGGCATGGTTCAAGACCGGGGAGGAGTTCCGATGAGGAGTGGAAGAGAAGCCTGAATCGATAGAGATATCACCCGGTGATGATGAAAATCCATGGGAGCAGTCTTCGGATAACGCCGCATCCGGAGGTACCCTTCTCAGTGGAAATGTAGCCTCATTCGGAGACCAGGGGGATGGTTCCCCCTACTGGTCGGATGCTGACCAGTCTAGCCAAGGGCTACCCAATGGGGCCTGGTTCGCGATTGGCTTGATTCTGGTCCCCATTGGTTTGTGGATTGCGAATGTCGGCCTCTACAACATAGGCGAAGCGACGGGGAACGATGCGATTTTCATGATTCAATTTATCCTATACCCTGCAACTCTGATTGGAGGAATAGCATGGGGCTTAACTAAGGGAAACAAGTACTTCGCATGGGGGGTCCTGATATCGTTAGTTGGGGTTCCAGTGGCACTTTTCGCCGCCTTGTTCATCTTTCTTATTGTAGCGTTCGGGTTGTAAAATAGTCATCCGTTAACGAGGACGTAGGCGAAGAAGAACATCAGGACCCCCATCGCCCCGTCGATGACATGGGCCTTCGATCTCAGCATCTCGGCCCTGTCCCCAGAAGTCAGAACTGTCGCAACTGTCACGTACCATGTTCCATCGATGACCATGCCCATTAGCCCCATCCCCAGCAATGTCTCGAGAGAAGATCCGGCTTCGATGAATGGGACGTAAAGGGCCAGCATCCAAGCCATGATCTTGGGATTGAGGAGGGCTATCGAGAAGCCCTGCACGAATCCCGCCTTGTCAGATGGGCCATGGGAGACCTCAGGATCCGCTTGCTTCCTCGGTCCCGCGAAGGCATGACGCAGGAATGTAGTCCCCAGCCAGAGAAGTATCAGGACCCCGCCCACTCGGAGGAAGGTCTCGACGTCCTCGTTGGCTGAAAGTGCAGTTGCTATCCCGAGAGCAGCTAGGAAGGCATAGATTCCGAATCCTATTCCGTGGCCGATTCCAGTGGCTATCCCCTGGCTGCGACCCCCTGACATCGTGTTCCTGAGAACCACCGCAAGGGAAGGGCCCGGGCTAATCGCCCCCACCGTGAAAACCGTGGCCAGGGCGACCCAGGCGCTAAGTTCCATTGCCTCACCGACTAGGCGCCAGAGTACATGGCCTCTATCTCGTCGGACCAGTTCTCCCTTATCTGGATCCGTCGGATCTTCAGGGTTGGTGTCAGCTCGCCGTGATCGACGCTTAGGTCCCTAGGCAGGATTGTGAACTTCTTCAGCTGCTCGGGATTGGAGAACTGCCCATTCAGCCTATCTACGTGCTCCTGGATCTCTGCGTAGATCTCTGGGCTGTCAGTGTACTCGCTCAGTTCGTGTCCGAACTCCTTGAGTTTCGCCAACTGCTCGGCTGGGTCCTTTGGGACCTTGGCCCCGTCCATCCCATGCTTGTCCCTCAGGATTACGCTGACGTCAAGAGTGAACAGGGCACTGCAGTACTTCCTGTTGTCCCCAATTAGCATGCACTGTGAAACTAGTGGGATCGACTTCATCGTCTCCTCAATGACCAACGGTGCGATGTTCTTGCCGGCCGAGCTGACGTATATCTCCTTGATGCGCCCTGTGACGCTTACGTATCCCTGCGAGTCCTCCCTGCCGAGATCTCCAGACTTCAGCCATCCGTCTTCGGTCATGGTCTCTGCCGTGGCCTCAGGGTTGTTGTAGTAGCCCTTCATGATGTGCCGGCCGCGGAATTGTATCTCCCCGTCCCCCTTCTCATTGGGGTTGTGGATCCTTATCTCTCCAACGAATGGCTTTCCCACGGTACCTATCTTGTTGTTCCCTGGGTATCCTATGGTAGCTCCAGCAGTGGTCTCTGTCATGCCGTATCCCTCGAATAGGGGGATGTCCAACTTGTGGAAGAGGTGCAGTATGTCCGGGTTTATCGGGGCGGCCCCAGTGATAGCGTACTTCAGGTTGGAGAAGCCGATCTTCTGCTTCGCCTTCTTTCTGACTATGCCCTTGAGGATTGGCAGGCTCAACCACTTGACCTTGCTCCCCAGGCCGGCAACAAGATTGGAGTAGACCTTCTCGTATATTCGTGGGACGCCTATGAATAGGGAGGGTTCCACTTCCTTCGCGTAGTCTATCGACTCGAGAGGGGAGCTGACGACACGCATGTGCATTGCGTCCCTAATCCATATGTGGTTGTCTGCTAGTTGGCCGAAAACGTGCGCACACGGGAGCCATGAGACGTAGCCGTCTCCCTGATCGAACTTGGCTATCGCAGAGACCCCGGCTATCTCAGCCTCGAAGTTGTCATGGGTGAGTTCTACTCCCTTGGGGTTTCCAGTTGTGCCTGATGTGTAAATCAGTGATGCCGTGTCGTCTGGTTGTATGCTGGATACCCTATCCATTACAGCCGACTCCTCGGTGCCCCTTCCGGAGGAAACGAAGTCCATCCACGATACTGCCTTCGGGTGGTCCGGCATATCGACGCCGTCCATCACCACCACCGACTCGACCTTGTCGAGGGATCCTAGCACCTCGTGCAGCCTGTGGGTGCACATCTTGGATGGGTCACCGCCGTCCATGGGGTTGTTACCCACGAAGACAACCTTGGAGTCTGAGTTCCCGACCACCCACTCGACCTCCTCGGGCGAGCAGGTGTGGTAGACCCCTACTGCGGCGCCATTGCACATGTTTGCCGCGGAATACGCGGCGTACCACTCTTTCCTGTTGTAAGAGTAGATGCTGAGCTTGTCTCCCTTCTCGAATCCGTTGGCTATCAGTGCCTTGGAAATATCCATCACTTCTTCTAGAAACTGCGACCAAGATGTAACATCCCAGTTGCCGTATTTGTCCTTTGCAGAGATTGCGGGCTCATCTGGGTAATTTTCCGCGTTATCAATCAGGTATTGGGGCGTAGTCTTCGCTGACATGGCTTTGGACACTCCATCTGGAAACTTAACTGTTGTCTAGGGAATCAGGTGTGGTAAAAACAACCTTCATGGAAGCACGTCTCTAACGTTCTTCCTCCAATCCTCCCCCCCATTCCTATTGGCCAGGGGGGATGCTGGGGAAGGGTGCCAGCAGGTTTTGACCCTTGTTCCCATCCCACTCAGTGCTAAGTTAGCCCTCTTCTCAGCGTACTTTCCTATTCCTATTACCTCCTCTGCACCTAAAGCGATTACAGCCTCCCTGAGGTGCTGATCGCACCTCTCCAGCAAGTCACGCACTGAGGGGCCACTGACGTTATTGGGAGTTATGTTAGTCCCTCTCGGCCCATCGAGTATCATCAATGGGCAGTGGTTGACAAGGAATACGTTCTGGAAAATCTGCCTTGCGCTCCCGTACCTGTCCTGGAGAAGTCCCCAGAGCCTAGTTCCCGAAACCTCCTCCTTCGGGTGTGATAGTCCATTAACTGGCCTTCTTGGGTGAGTTACTGCTGGCTTGTCGACGTCGATTCCGGAAATTCCAAGCAAGTCCCTTACGACCGATGTGGCGGCGAAGGGGATGCCCATCTGGCCCATGCCATGAGGGCCCGGGTTCATCCCCAGGAGGATGGTCTTGGCACCCTCGCCACCCGATATGCGAATGAATTCCTCGTGTATTTCCCATGCATACATCAGTGGGTTGTAAACGCAATCGGCGACTCCCTCGACTTCCAACCTTCGGGCCAGATCTTCGGAATCGTCTCTCAATCCTGCAGCTGCAAGTGTCAATTCTGCGATTGGTTCGGGCATCTACTGCTTCACATCCGCGATTACGGCACCTGACACTTCCAGGAGTTCTTTTGGTGTGATTGGGAAAACTGTCTGCGGAGTCCCCCCTGCTCCCCATACCATGTCATATTGCATTAGATCCTCGTCCATCAGCACGGTTACGGGCATGGTGTGTCCGAATGGGGGGACGCCGCCAATGGCATACCCGGTACTCTCGAGAACATACTCGGGACTGGCCATTCCTGGTTTGAAGCCAAGTATTCGCTTCAATTTCCTCTTTCTCTCAACTCTGTTTGAGCCCGAAGTGATCACCACTACTGCCCCCTCGGGGCCCTCGAAGACAATCGACTTGGCGATGTGAGCCACCTTGCACCCCAATTGATCCGCTGCATCCTGGGAGGTTCGGGTGCCCTCCTCGTACTTCCTTGGAGATGGGATAAAACCAATTTTCTCGCACTGCGAGAGCCATAGTTCGTGACCATCCATGGAATTCGCCCGAAGTATCACGACTTATGGGTTGGGGAACGCGAACCTTGGCGAGAGTGGGCGCGACAGTGTAACTTTCATGTCTCTGGGATTATCGGTGCGGCCATGGAATGGCCGTTCGGACCTTACGAGACGGTGATGGGCACTATCCTCCTGATGACAATTCCACTGCAGAGGCTGTTGACCAGAGATGAGCCCGAGATGAGGGTCCCCCTCTCCGAACTATTAGCGGAAATCAGGGACAAGGGGTACAAGTGGCACATTTCGATTTTTGTAGTGATGTACGGATTCAAGGCATTCATAGATCAGCACAATGAGGCAATCAAGCCCAGAGTGGGAGGTTTCACGCATTACGTCCATGGCATAGAGGGGGATCTGTCACTCTGGGTCCAAGAGACATTCAGAAATTCCGTACTTAGTGACATTCTCTCTTTCCACTACCTCTTCGTGTACCTATTCCTAATTTGGTTCAGCCCTATGTACTACATTCTCTGCAAAGACGAGGTCATGGCGGACAAGGCTGTTCTCAACTACTTCATCGCCTACGTCCTAGCCGTCCCCCTCTACCTCTTCTTCAACGTCGAAGTGACTTCCTCATACCTTCCTGGCATGGATGCCCTGATGTATCACAGATCGTGGAATCTGTTCTTCTTCACCGAAGCCGACCCATTGGACAACGGCTTCCCCAGCCTGCATATGGGCATCCCCCTTGGGCTGCTGGCAATAAACAGGCTCCATGTCAGGGATATGGGAATAGATATCAGGGAATGGCGCCATAGGGAATTCGACCTATTCGTTGCGGCTAATGTCCCAATCTACCTTTTCAGTATCCAGTACCTTGGAATCCATTGGATATCAGACGTAGTTCCAGGAGCGATACTTGCGATAATCTGTGCTCTTTTCGCACATAGTATGCAACCAAAATTGAGATCACTGAGGGAAAATGGGTTGTCTTCTTTACTTCCTGCCAAGAGAGTGTCATACACCGCAGTCGCATTCT
>JAZANL010000010.1:0-4606 GCA_036251765.1 Thermoplasmatota archaeon
CATGCGACCAGTGAGGCGAATGCCACAGAGGCTATTGCGCATATCACTGTCAGCCATGTTGAGATTCCTGTCAGTGATAGCATGCCGAAACCCATGGCTGCCACGTATGCAGAGGCATGGAGTCGACTCTCGGCCTCGTCCATTCCCTGTCTTAGCAGGGAGAGCGCTAGGAAGAGGATGGCTAACGCAGCAAGGGCGGCTGATGGGAGGCTTATGCCGGATAGCGTGACGCTGGGGGTGGACCACGATTTGATTGAGAGATCGGCTTCGTAGTTGTCGTTCTCCAATATGTTGCCGAATATCCCTCCCGTTTGGACTACCTCCGAGGGGTATGACAGGGATGCGGTGCACTCAAGTGTCTCCGAGGATGAGTACCAAGGGATTGGGTTCAACTGGACGGCCCACGATGCGTTTGCTTGATCTCCGGGTCCAAGAATAGGCAGTACCCTTGGTGAGTAGGGGTCGATTATTCTCGCGTAGGGGGTACCGGAGCAGTCCAGGTTTACTTGGACGTCTGTTGGCATCCCTGCTGTGCCCGAGTTTCTTACCCTCACGTCTATCCAAGTCAGGTCGCCTTCCTCCCCGTCGCTCCTGAACGACACGTCGTCGATTCTGGGGTCGGTGGATTCCGACATCCTGATCTTGACCACTAGGTCGGTGGAGTATTCCGTGTTCGTGCTCTCCTGCGGGTTCCTCAACTGCAGGAATATGTCCCATCCGTCGCCTGGGGCGGGCCCGAGCCAGTTCCCATCTGCGTCCTCCTCGTCCGGGGGGATTGTGATCTGGAGGACTATCGTACCCCCGTGCCCCTCTCTCGACCCCCCGTCATATGGGGTCGAAGATCCTAGGTCCCAAGCTGAGTTGCATGTTTCCTCGGTCTCGGTGGTGGGGGCGATGCCCTTGCCCGCATCTGCGAGGATGCACATGGCTTGGCCGCTTGAGGTGTCGTGGCCTATGTGCATCGCCCAGTGGGAGAAGGGGTATTTTGTGGATATCACTTTCCTGTTCGGAAGGTCTGCAGCCGAGTCGTAGGGGTCTCTCTCCCCGTTCAAGCCCAACGTGAATACCCTCTCCGCATCCGATGAGTTGCCCCAAGAGTTGATGTTGGTCCATGGGATCTCTATCTGGCGGCAGTTCGGGTTTGTGTTGCCCTCGCACACCAGATCACCGGCGGAGTCTGAGTTGATCTGGTACACGTCATCGGTCTGGGCCCTGACAACTACGATCGGCGTTGCGTCGCGCTGTGGGTCCACGTCTACTCCGACCGGTGTGCGAATCAGCGTGAAGGACCCTGTCTCTCCTTGCCAGTGGTCTGCTTGCAGGGCACTGAAGGTGAACGTGAAAGAGCTGGTCTGACCGACGCCCAGAGTAAGGCTTGTTGAGCCGATGTTGTTGGCTACGCCGAACCTATCCATAGTCAGATCCAAGTCATCGGTCTCCCACTGTACTGTCAATTGCATCTCGGCATTGCCCTTGTTCTCCATCACGAAGTCTACCGTCCGATCGACCCCTGGGACAATGGCAATCCTGTCCGGTGACTCCACCAACTGCACGTCGAACACTGGTAGTACCTCGACACGAATCTGCTTCGACCCTGCAGGGACGCCACCTCCCATGGCCACTCTGTCTTGTAGTGGGACGCTCTGTACGGTTCCATTGACCGTGACTGTGGATGGCCATGTCGGGAATGGGTCGGTGATGTTGACTGCCCTCAGTGTGATGTTGTGAGTCACATATGCTTCTAGTATCTCCCCACCGTTTCTCAGACTGGGAAGCGTGATTGTCAGCAGGACCTTGTGACTTGATTCCGGATCGATGGTGAATGCAGATTCGTTAACCGTGTAAGTCCAGTTCTTCGAGTCCCCGAAGTCCGCAGTCAGATTGAGGGTCTCCATCAGGTTTCCCCTGTTGATCAAGGTAACTTCGATTTCCACCGAATTGCCCGGAGCGGCCTCGAAGTCGGCTGACCCGATGAAGTCGATTCTGTGGTCGGGTGCGACTTGAACGTTCCACTCGCTGGTGGACAGCAGCGTTCCGTTGTAATGGGCTGTCAGATTGAAACTCTGGGAGACATCGGCCCTAGCGAGAAGGCTTGCCTTGGCGTAGACCCTGACAATGCCCTGTGAGCCGGGCGGGACCAACTGGGTTGCGTTCATCTCACAGACCCCTTGCTCGTTGAAGCAGACATCGAGTTTGTCGCCATCCGAGGTGTGTAGAGATAGATCGAAGGTGATGTTTGTGTTGCCAGTGTTGTTCAGGACTGTGATGATGGTCTTCTGGCCAACCCTGTTGGTCTCCGAGAGGTCGGGAATATCAGTGGAGGCGATTACCGCGGTGGATTTGGAGGGGTAGAACTGTGCTGAGACAACCTCGGTCAGTCGGATAAGCGCTGGTGCATAAGCCAGCAGTTCTCCGGTTTCAGTAGAGTTCGCGTAGACCCAAATTTCGTGGATTTGGTCGGCACTGGCTGATGCGGGGGGGATTGCTGTTACTGCAACTGAGAACTGGTCTTGGTTGGCCCCTCCGGTCTGCCCTTGACCGGAGAAAAGATTGGTTTTGGACTGGAGCATGTTCGCTGCGGAAGAGGCTAGGGAAATCGTCCAGCCTTCCTTCGATACATACCCCAAAGTGAAGTTTGCGACGTCGTTTCCTGTGTTCTTGAGTGTGAGGTTTGCAACGATGGGGGTATCCGGGTCGCCCACGGCCACTCCTGAGGCGAACATCTCTGCCGACCATATCTCGTGAATGTTTACAGAGACGTCGGCACTATCATTGATAGAGATGGTTCCGGGGAAGGTACCCCAATCAGATGTGGCTTTGAATGAGAATGTGAGTGTGCCTGCGGACGGGTATGGATAGTCGGCATTAGAATTGAATGCCAGTGCGACCGTCCCGTACCCAACCTCTCCAGGCTCCAATTCCATGGTGGACGGGGCAGCAGTCGCAGTCCACCTCAGTAGCTCATCGGAACTGGACCCTTGCAGAAAGGTATCCTGTTCGAATGACATGCCGTTGTAGAAGTCCGACCCCACTTCGGGAGACAATGAGACTTGGGCCAGAGTGTCGTTTGACCCGAGGTTATGCACAATGGTGACTTCAAAATCGACCCACCGATTGAAGTTCCCCGCAATGATATCGTCCACCGTGATGTCATTCGCCCCACCTGTGATGGTGATGTCCAACTCGACGATGCTGTCGATAAGCAGCGTAGTCTGGTTCGTAGCTGGCACCCCACCTTCCAAGGGAATAGCTTGAACGATCAGATCGACCTCCTCTATGGATGAAACCTTCCAAGACGGGTTGAGAGGCATCGACAGATCCGGGGTCGAGATGGTAACCGGGATTGCCCGTGTCTCGTTGGGCAGTAAGACATCGGTGATAGTAACCGGGGAGTGAATGTTCCAGAATGGTATCGCTTCTGTTGCCCCGACGTCTATCTGGTACTGAGCCGGTGCGGTCCCGGTGTTCTTTAGCGTGTATTCCAGGGTCCTATCGGTCCCCGGTGTGAGGTTTGCGTAGTTCTCTCCCAATTGATGGCTGTGGTTCTGGAAAATCTCGGAAGAGTAGGTCCCCCCAGCCATCACCATGGTTGTGGCTTGTAGTACGTATCCAGCGGTTTGGCTTTGGATGGCCACTGTGACCAGTACAGAGTCGCCGTTAGCAGCGTTGGCCGGAACGTCTACGTTGATTTGTATCGCCTCTGTATCTCCAGCTGCTACGGTTAGAGGGGATGATGATGGGTAGATTGTGTCGGAGGCATTGACCCAGTAATCCGTGGGTGCCGAATTGTTCGACTGGGTTACCACGAAGGAGTCGTCGACCGTGCCAGAGTTCTGCAAGATGTAGTTCAGAACCGTCTGAGAACCCGGGTCGACGTTCCTGTTGTTGGCAGGAAGCAGGGAAGCCCTGAGTGCGACGAAATTAACTATCCTGGATTCGATGGTGACTGTTTGCTGGGACACCCCTGCCACCAATAGGCTGCCACCCAACGTGTAGTCGCCCTCTAAGTTAGAGCCATCGAAGGAGAGCGTGATGTTTTGCGGGGTCGGTGGGCTTGCTAGGCTTCCGGGAAGTAGTTGCTCGGTCGAGGAGGATATGGGGACGCTTGGGCCGCCTAGGGAAGGGGTAAGAGTGAGTTGGGCTGTGACATCGACAGGCTGGTTTCCGGTATTCACCGCTGTAATGGCACCGGCCCACATAGCTCTAGCCAAGGATGTGCCGTCCTCGGGCAGGGAATCGGCAATGTCGGTGGCGTCTTCAACAGCAACAACGTTGACGTTATTGAGGGACATAACGTCATTGCTAGAATTTGAATCCGAAGACGGAGATGAGTCGTCCTCCCAAGTGGCGGTGATTTGCATTCCGGAGCCTATCACGGAGGAGGCGTCCCAATAGAGCAGGTGATTGGCTCCTGCCCCGGGATTTAGAGTCACGGTTCTGTTGTCAACCAGTACTCCATCGACCTTCAGAGTGACGTTCCCCTCTGCCTCAGCGCCACCAATGTTCAGAATGCCGACTCTGATTATGTGATTCTGAGGTGCTAGTGTAGGGACCCCAGAGACAAGAACGGAAGGTGTGGTGACATGGAGATCAGTAACTGCAACGT
>JAZANL010000011.1:0-5821 GCA_036251765.1 Thermoplasmatota archaeon
CCCTTCCAAAGCATTCAAACACCTCTGGCCGTGTTACTAGTCACGTGCCAGCCAGCGTCGTGCTCGGTGCCCAATGGGGGGACGAGGGTAAGGGCAAGGCCATAGACCAGCTTGCACCCAATTCCCAGTGGGCTGTCCGATTCCAAGGAGGCAATAACGCGGGCCACACAATAGTGGCTGGGGGGACCACCCTCAAGATGCACCTCCTTCCCTCGGGAATCACCTCCAGGGAATGCAAACTGGTGCTCGGTTGCGGGATGGTGGTAGACCCATGGGTCTTGGACAGGGAGCTCAGGGAGTGGGCAGAACTCACCGGGGAGCAACCCGAGGGGGAGAGGCTCTTCATCAGCGAGAGGGCGGCCGTCATCCTCCCCTTCCACAGGCTATACGACTCTGCCGACAAGGTCGTCGGAACTACCGGCAGGGGCATCGGGCCTGCTTACAGGGACAGGACCGAGAGGGTCGGACTCAGGTTCGTCGACGTCGGCCTCCTTATTGGAAGGGACTCGGAGATAGGCGAAATGGCAGGGAGGATGAACGACCAACTAGCCACAGTTGGGGTGGAGGATCGTATCGATCCAGAACAACTAGGATCCGAACTAGAATGGATCCATGAGAGGTTCTCAAACGCCATTCGAGCGACAGGGCCGATGCTCGACACCGCTCTTGCGGCAGGGGAGCAAGTTCTACTGGAGGGCGCTCAGGGGGCAATGCTCGACATCGACCAGGGCACATACCCATTCGTAACCTCCTCGATCACTTGCAGGGCCAACGCGACTCACGGTGCAGGCATACACCCCGGACACATCGAACACTGCTACGGCATCACCAAGGCCTACACCACCCGTGTCGGGAATGGCCCGTTCCCGACCGAACTTTCCCTCGAGGAGGGGCCAGGAAAGCAGATGTCCGTCGTCGGTCACGAGTTCGGGACGACCACGGGCCGCCCCCGTAGAACAGGCTGGCTCGACGCAGTGGCATTGAACGAGAGCCAGAGGCTCAACGGATACACCGGCCTGGTGGTGACCAAGTTGGACGTCCTAGGCGGTCTTGACGAGCTGAAGATATGCATCTCGTACGAACTAGATGGCAAGGAGATATCCCACCTGCCATCCTCCTCCCAGGAACTAAGCAGGTGCAAACCGGTATACGAGACACATCCTGGCTTCCCGGCCATGGAAGAGGAAGAGTGGATCCAGATCGCCGAGGAATCCAGGAAAGGCGGGGGGATTGATTCCCTGCCCGAATCGATCAGGGCGTACCTATCCAGGATAGAGGAGATATCCGGGGTCCCCGTGGTCAGCGTCGGCGTGGGCCCGGACCGCCTGGCATCCATAGCCAGCGCAGGTGGCCCATTCGACATCGAGTTGTCCGAAGCAACCTTCTAATCGGCCCCCATTACCCGAGACTCAATGGGATTCAAGTCCAGGGCGAAGAAGAGGAGGCTCGCCTCCACGGGCGGCAAAGACGGATCAGCGAAGGAGGAGAAGGCCGAGTTCGTCGGAGAAGTCCCCTGCGACATCAAGGGATGCGACAACTGGGCGGACAAGAAGGCAGGTGGCAGGAAGATGGCTTACGACAGGGCCGTAGACGTATGGGGGTCCTCCGGAATCTCCCGGAAGGTACGCAAGATCAGCCTCTGCAAGCCCTGCTACAGGAAATGGAAGAAGGAGAACAAGGGCCAGCCAAAGGAGTGGGAGTAGGCCAGATTCCCTCTGCGAAACTATGTTAGACGATTCGTCCCCCACTCGACCCATGAGCCAACCAGTAAACGAGCCCATCATGGGATATGCTCCCGGAAGCCCAGAGAGGACGGAACTGAAGAACGAGATAGACAGGCAACTATCCGAAGTCATAGAGGTCCCCTGCGTGATAAACGGGGAACTCGTCTTCACCGGAAACACGGTCACCCAGGTCGTTCCGCACGACCATGGCCACGTACTAGCAAACGTCCACCTGGCAGGCAAGGCAGAGATGGATGCAGCGTGCGAAGCGGCAGTTAGCGCCCAGGGTGAATGGATCGCTCTCGGCCTCGAGGGGAGGTGCGAGGTGTTCGAGAGATGCGCTGACCTGCTGGCCGGAGACTGGAGGATGCGAGTGAACGCCTCGACAATGCTGAACCAGTCGAAGACCGCGTTCCAGGCAGAGATAGACTCGGCCTGCGAGCTGATAGACTTCTGGAGGTTCAACTGCCACTACGCCCGGGGCTTCCATGACGACCTGCAGCCGCTGGTCTCCCCCCCTGGGGTGGAGAACTCCACGGAGATCCGTCCGCTGGAGGGCTTCGTACTCTCAATCACCCCATTCAACTTCACAAGCATAGCGGCCAACCTTCCCAGCGCACCTGCAATAGTCGGATGCACATCCGTGTGGAAGCCGAGCCGGAACTCGTACCACTCTAACTACGTGCTAATGCAGCTAATGATGTCCGCAGGCCTCCCTCCGGGGGTGATCAACTTCCTTCCCGGCTCGGGAGCGGAGATCACCGAGTCAGCCCTGTCCAACCCCGACTTCGCAGGGCTCCACTTCACCGGGTCAACCTCGACCTTCCAGGGGCTCTGGCAGGAGATATCCAAGGCCCTGCCGGGACTCAGGTCCTACCCGCGGATCGTCGGCGAGACCGGGGGCAAGGACTTCGTCGTGGCCCATCCTGACTGCGACCACCGCGGTCTGCTCGTCGCCCTCCTGAGGGGCTCATTCGAGTACCAGGGGCAGAAGTGCAGCGCGGCCAGCAGGGCCTACATCCCCTCTTCCGTCTGGGAATCCATCGGGGACGAGCTGTGCTCCGAGGTGGGCAAGATAGGGATGGGGGACGCACGGGACTTCTCCAACTTCATGACCGCGGTTATCGACCAGAGGGCATTCGACAAGATATCCGGGTACATCGAGCGAGCCAAGGGCGACGAGTCCTGCGAGGTG
The DNA here is from genome assembly GCA_036251765.1 of Thermoplasmatota archaeon. Taxonomy (GTDB): domain Archaea; phylum Thermoplasmatota; class Poseidoniia; order Poseidoniales; family Thalassarchaeaceae; genus UBA36. The sequence continues at coordinate 2,920 of JAZANL010000011.1, forward strand.
GTAGCCGGGGGTGGCTCCGACGACTCCACGGGATGGTTCATCGAGCCGACCATCATCGTAACTAGCGACCCAGTTTCGGAGACCATGTGCGAGGAGATATTCGGACCCGTCCTGACGGTCTACGTCTACGAGGACGAGGACTTCGAGGGAGCGCTTGAGATGTGCGACAAGGGCTCCCCATACGCCCTCACCGGCTCAATATTCGCGAACAAAGAGGAAGACGTCCAGAGGGCCTTCGAGGCGCTTCGCTTCGCAGCTGGCAACTTCTACATCAACGACAAGCCGACTGGTGCGGTCGTGGCCCAGCAGCCATTCGGCGGTGCCCGGGCCAGCGGCACCAACGACAAGGCAGGCGGCCCACTGAACCTCCTCCGATGGGTCAGCCCGAGATCGGTCAAGCGCACTATGGACATTCCACAGGAATGGGGCTACCCATTCATGCAGCCGGAGTGACGCTCGACAGATTCAACTGTCCTCCCCCGTTGCCACGGACACTGGGGAGCGTGAGCTGAGAGGTCGCCTAGAGCGACGACCCAAGAACCTGATCTGGGTAATTCCAGCGGAGGGAGAGAAATGGAAACAAACACCGCATACCTACTGACCGCCTGCATACTAGCCGCCTTCGGATACATCGGCCTCCAAGCCTCCAACAGGGAAACCGACGACGACTCCTACCTGTCGTCCAGGGGGACCCAGGACTGGCGTGGCATCGGACTGAGCCTATTCGCCTCCGGGATGGGTGTCTGGATCCTCCTCGGGCCCTCCGAGGTGGCATACTACGGTGGTTTCTGGGACGTCACCGGATACGCGGTATCCTCCATGACGCCATTCCTCCTGCTCGCCTACATCGGCCCCATGATCAGGGACAGCATACCCGACGGGATCACCCTCGCGGACTACGCGAGGCAGCGCCTCGGCAGGAGGATGCAGATCTACGTCGGAGCCATCTCCATACTCTACATGTTCACGTTCCTCTTTGCGGAGTTCACGGCGATAGGAAAGGTGATGGAGCACATCTCCGGGATGGACCCGCTAGCCCCGATGATAATGGTCGGGGCCGTCACAGCTGCCTACACGGCCTACGGCGGGCTCCCCGCTTCCCTGGCGACCGACCGGGTCCAGGCACTGGTCATCTCGGTCCTGGTCACCCTCGTACTCCTCGTACTGCTGGGCGGCGACCCCGGGCAGATGCTCGAAGACGCCAGGGCGTACAACACGGACGACGACTGGTCCCTGCTTGGGAGCATGAGCTACATGGGGTCGTTCGAGTCGGGCCTGGCACTGGTCGTCGCGATCACCGCAGCAGAGATGTTCTCCCAGGGCAACTGGCAGCGCGTCTACGCCTCCAAGGACGACGACTCCCTGAGGAGGGGCGCCCTACTGGCGGCGGCGATGGTCTTCCCGCTGGTATTCGCGATGGGTTTCCTCGGGACCGTAGCAGCGGGCCAGGGAGGGGTTGCAGACCCATCGATAGCCTTCTTCTACGTCTTGGGAGATGCCAGCTTCCTCGTCGCCTCTGTGCTGATCGTCCTCGTGGTCTCCCTCGTCTGCTCTAGCGCGGACACCCTGCAGAACGCCATCGTGGCCTCCTACTCTAGGGACATCTCAGATGGGGAGATCGATCTGATAACTTCCAGGTTGGCGACCGTGGCGATGATCCCGCTGGCGATATACATGGCATCGGGACCAACGATATATGGCTTCGAGATCAACGCATTGAGCGTATTCGGGATCTTCCTCTTCGCTGACATGCTAGCGGCTGCGACGGTATCGCCAGTCCTGCTGACCCTCTGGGGAGGGGTATCCTCTCGCGGAGCGTTTCTGGGCTGCCTGGCCGGATTCGCATCTGTTGCGTTGTACGGCTTGCAGTATCCACCCCCAGACTCCGATTTCTACATGTACATCATTAACCCGACAGTTGATGCAATTCCAGCCCACGAGGGCGGCCTGACCAACCTCTGGGCCTTCCTATCTGCCATAGTGGGCTCAACGGTCGTCACGGTAGTGGGTTCATACGCTCTACCCGACGAGTAGGGCCATGGCGACGACGCTCCGGCCTTGGAAGCGCTTCTGGGTAGGCCCATGGTCACGAAGGGAACGCCTCGGGGGGAAATGGTTCCCGCTCGAGGTCTTCGTCCTGGGCCTGTTGCTGGTGGCGGTTCCGTACTTCTCCACGAACAACATTGCCAGCATGTACCTCGACACAGTGTGGGACCCCGAGATCGGGATGGACAGGGAGTTCCCCGTCGTTAACTGGATGATACTCCCCTACACCCTGCTGTACATGTTCTACCCGGCCACGCTCATCCTCTGCCCCCGGGACGAGAGGGGGCACGCGGAGCTGGCAGTCGGGATGCAGACGCTGATCATGGTCACCGCCTTCTGCTGCACGATCTTCCTCGTCCTCCCGGCCGAGATAGACATGCGAGACCAGATCGACTGGGACTCCCTGAGCGGGTGGGAGGCAGTCCTCTTCGAGTTCATCCACTTCTCGGACAACCCATGGAACGCATGGCCCAGCCTGCACATAGTCCACTCGTACCTCCTAGCTCGCCTGATGACAATCTGGGCCTCGAGGAGGGCCGAGGGATCCAGTGCATGGAACGTCTTCATCGTCGTACTTTGGATAGAGTGGCTCCTCCTATGCATCAGCATCCTCACCACCAAGCAGCACTACCTGTTCGACCTGGTGACTGGGATAGCAGTCGCCCAGTTGGCCTGGCTCGCCACGAAGCCGACCCTCGACGAGATCGAGGCCATGGGTCCCTCGGCCTTCGCCGAGGGGTGCGGTTGGACCGACTAGTTGTAGACGATCGAGAGTAGGCCGTTGGCGGCCTTCTCGCATGCGTTCGCCACGTCATCCATCCTCTGCAGGACCCTGTACATGTGCACAGCAGCCAAC
>JAZANL010000012.1:0-7528 GCA_036251765.1 Thermoplasmatota archaeon
GGAAAGTTGATTTTGGGGCTCAGTCGCCCTAAATCTGGATATGCGGTAGTTTCTGAGAATGGGTTGGAATATCCTGATTTGGAAGACTCTCAACCAGTGACAATTGGAACCGGAGGGGGAAGTCGTCCCGTAGTTTTGGGACATAGCAATGGCATGGTATCAGAGATTGTTGATCACAGAGTAAAGTCTGTTTGTAATGCTGGATCTTCTGTCAGAGCGATTGACTTCTCTGATGGGTGGGTAGCAGGAGTAGATTCGGGGCATATTGCTTCTAGCGATGTTTTTGGATCTTGGTCGATTAAACTGGATGGCATCGTTGATGTGATCTGCTTTGGTCCATCATTAGGGAATCATAAGGGAGTTTGGGCGTCTTCATGGAAGGGTGGGAGTTCTGCAATATTCCTGATTGAGCCCAGTGAAGGGAGTGTGGAATTGGAGGTCTCACACCATTCTAGGATTGTATCTGCATTCAGTGAGGAAGAGGTAATTTGCTTTGGGGATGAAGATGGTTGCGTCTTTATTGTAGAGGGTGATGTGCTTCGGCGGCGTTTCACCCGGCCGATAGAAGAAATGGGAGATGAAGATGGGAGTTCGGAGCTGCGAAGGAAAATACGTGCACTGCGTGGTGGTTAATTTGCAGTGGAAAAATACTCTCTAAAACCCTTATTTCCAGTGAACTGCGGCAATATTGGCGAAATGTTTATGAGCCACCCATTACCCTGTGTTCTTTGCCGCTCCGGGGGAGTGGTGTGAGGGCGCTTCGGCGCGACTCGCGGGCCACAAAAACCGAGCCTCGAAACCGAGGCGGTAGAACCGAGAGACGAAAGGAACTCGGGGATAGGCTGGAGCGTCTGTGGACGCGAAAGCCGCGGCAAGTAGATCGGACAAACTGGAGGAAACGAAGGGGAGAGCGAGATAGGAGCTGAAGAGATACATGTGCGTAGGGGGCAGAGAATAAACCTGGGTCACATAAGTGGGAAACGATGTGGAGAAAACCGGAGGAAACGAAGGGGAAGGAAACTGAGGGAAACACTGGGCAACAAGGGCGGGGAGACCCGTGGAGAAGCCAGTATCGAGACGTGAAAGGAAAAGCGGAGACGAAGTACCTGAAGCGGATGCGGCGATTGAGAGGGAGATCTCACAATAGTCGGGAAATGACAAAGGAAGAGCATGAAGTTCCGGAGTCTTCTACCCGGGGAAACCTGGGCCTTCGGGCCCAGGTGACACCCGGACCCTGCGGAGTTAACAGGGGGGGAAGCTCCCCCATGTGCGGAACCCCCTGTTGCTCCCACCTGATTCGGCCCATATTCTTCTTCTCGTCTGAAACGTAGTCTTACTGACCTATGAGCTCGGGCCCGTCATTTCCCTTGGTTTTACCCAGTCTGTGAACTGATCATCACTTAGTAACTCAAGTTGGATAGCACTCTCCCTCAGAGTCAGTCCTTTCTCGTGAGCATTCTTTGCTATCTTAGCAGCATTGTCATACCCGATGTGAGGGTTTAGTGCGGTCACCAACATCAATGAGTTCTCCAAATGATCAGAAATCTTCTCTTCGTTAGCTTCCAAACCAACAACACACTTGTCGGAGAAAGACACGCAAGTGTCAGAGAGCAACCTTATGCTATGCAAGAGGTTGTGGATCATCATCGGCTTGAATACATTCAACTCGAAGTTTCCCTGACTACCACCGATTGAGATTGCAACGTGATTGCCCATTACCTGGCAGCAGACCATAGTCATCGCCTCAGATTGGGTTGGGTTCACCTTTCCGGGCATTATACTGGATCCTGGCTCATTAGCTGGAAGGGCCAGTTCTCCGAACCCGCACCTAGGGCCAGAGCCTAGCCACCGAATATCATTGGCGATTTTCATTAGAGATGCTGAGAGCGTGTTGAGGGAACCTGAAGCAGCGACTATTGCATCGTGTGCAGCTAGTTGGGCAAACTTGTTTTCAGCACTAATGAATGGTAGACCCGTCTTTTCGGCTATCTTCCTTGCGACCAAATCTGCGAAGTCGGGATGTGTGTTCAGGCCCGTTCCAACTGCGGTTCCTCCTAATGCAAGTTCTAGTAGGTCATTCAGTGCTGATTGTATTCTAATTAGATCTGCGTCAAGCATGGAGACATATGCTCCGAACTCCTGACCCAGAGTTAACGGGACGGCATCCATCAGATGTGTTCGTCCTATCTTGACAATGTCCTCGAACTCATCTGCCTTTTCAGCCAGAGAGGTGCGAAGTGTCTGCACCGACGGGATTAGTCGGTGTTGGAATTCCTCGGCTGCCGCGATGTGCATTGCAGTGGGGAATGTGTCATTACTCGACTGAGCTCGGTTTACGTGATCATTTGGATGAACTGGGGTTTTGCTTCCCAGTTTCCCACCTGAAGACTCTATGGCCCTATTTGCGATTACCTCATTTGCATTCATATTGGTCTGGGTCCCGGAACCAGTCTGCCAAATCCTGAGTGGGAAGTGGTCATCAAGAGATCCGGAAATCACCTCTTCACATGACTCCGAGATTAGTTTTCCAACGTCTTCCTCAAGAGTTCCTAGTATTACGTTTGTATCGGCTGCCGCCTGCTTGAGAATTCCAAATGCGCGAATGACAGCTCGTGGCATTTGGTCATCGCCGATATCGAAATTAATCAGTGATCTAGCAGTTTGTGCACCGAAATACCTGTCTGCAGGTACTTCTATTTCTCCCATTGTGTCTACCTCTATCCTAACCTTGGAACGAACACCCTGAGGATTCCTGGAAACCGGGGGTCTGGAGTCAATGTGAGAGGATTTAGAGCCGGAAAGAGATGCCTCAATCATCTTAGAGATAGTTGCCGATCTTCCTTTTTCACGACCCTGTCCAACACGTGCATCCAATCTTCTAGCCAGATCCTCTGGAATGCTAACGGTAATTATTCTACGATCGCCGACACGGTGCTTTGCCATGCCATTTCTATTAACAACTTATTAATAAATTTACTCATTATGGTCTTCATACCCGCTCTACCTTGATTATCCTCTGAGGTGAGGACGGCCTGTCCCCGGGAAGAGTCTCGGTGGATTCGATTGCTCGCACTACTTCCATTCCCTTTGCGACCTCTCCGAAAACAGCATGCCTACCGTCTAGCCAAGGAGTAAGTACTGTTGTGAGAAAGAATTGTGATCCCCCTGTATTTGGTCCTGCATTTGCCATTGAGAAGATTCCTGGCTTGTCATGCTTCTTCTCCAATGCTGAACGCTCGCAGGGAATTTTCCAACCTGGACCACCTGTACCGGCCCTTCCATTGTTTGGATCACTGGAGTGTGGACACCCTCCTTGAATCATGAAGTCCTTGATAACTCTGTGAAAGTGTAATCCGTCGTAAAATCCGTCATCGACCAATTTTAGGAAGTTTCCAGTTGTCTCTGGGCATTCATCGGTATACAGCTCTATGTCTATTTCTCCAGCGCTAGTAGTCATCCTCACGTAGGTCATATCGTGTTTCAGTCGTTCCAAGTTCAATATGGTATGGATGACGGGCTATGCCACCGTTGAACCGGGAAATGTTCCCTCGGGTAGTTCCAGAAGCCTCACCGTCCCATCTGGATCTAAGGCCCCAAGAATTAGGAATTGGGATACGAAACCTGTTGGAAGTGTCTTTTCTCCTAAGTTGATTGCGGCTACTACCGCTCTTCCGATTAACTGGGACCTGGGATAGTTGGTGATTTGTGCTGAGCTCCATAGCTTTCCGACCACAGGTCCGAAATCCACTCTAATTTTGTAAGAGGGCTTTCTCATTTCCGGGAACTCTTGGACATCATCGATTACTCCGGTCCTCATATCCACTGAGAAGAACTCCCCTATCCCAATGTACTCCTTTCTCTCTATCTTTGAGGGGTGGTAGGGTTGTTTTTCGGGGTCTATTTCATGCTGCCCCATTTTTCTCAACTCGCAATTTCTGACTTTAGAGTGAGTGGGGTGAGGGTTATTCCTGCTTCTTGAAATGCTTCTGAGCCACCCTCCTGCCTATCCAGAATTGTGATGCAGGAAGCAACATCACAACCCATCTCCATCAGCCTATGGGCTGCCTTCAATGCAGAGCCCCCAGTAGTAGTCACGTCTTCTAGGAGTACGATTCTCTGACCGCTTTGGAGGCTTGCGCCCTCTATCCCAGGTGGGTTGCCTGTCTTCCTTCCGCCTCTTCCCTTGGGCTCCTTTCTAACTATGAACCCCTTGAGGGAGGATCCTCGACCGGCCTTTGCGATTGCAATTCCAGTAAGTGGTACTGCGCCCAGTTCTAACCCACCAACTGCATCTACGTTGCCAATTGACTGAATTTGGTGGTGAATTAGCACTCCCAACAGATGGGCGCATTCGGGATCCATCATCACTGGCTTCATGTCGAAGAAGTGCTTGCTCTTCCTTCCACTGGCAAGGGTAAAATCCTCATTTTCCGAGTAAAGATAGGCCAAATCTCGAATCCTCTCGATCAGTCTTTCTCTCGCCTGCTCTACGGTGGTTGATGCCATTCTACCTGTTCTGGGTTAGACGGAATGGGATGAAGGTTGCCTTAGTTGGGACGATTTTTGGACGAGATGTCGGTCAATGTTCTTGGACGGCCGTGTCCGAGTGGTGGGTGCTGTAGCGAGGAAGAGCCATGACCATTAGTCCCAAAATCGCTGAAATGGACACCGACAGACTCGAGTCAGAGCGTTCTGCATACTATCAAGCACTGGATGAGAGAATAGAAGAGGCCTATTCGATTGCTAGCGTGGCGAAGAAGAAGGGTTTGGACTTCTCGGAGTCTGTTGAGATACCCAGAGCATCGGATTTAGCAAGCAGAACTGAGAAGTTGCTCGAGGACCCGTATCTATTCATTGACCCAACAAAGCGTAGTCAACCGCCTCTGAAAATTGAGGATCGCCTCAGAGGGCTTCTTCAGAAGCATGATAGGGAAACGGCTGCAATAATGATTGCAATTTCTGTAACAAAAGAGATGCATGCGGCAACAGGCGACAGAAGGAGAGCCATAGACTCGGGACTAAGGGTTGGTCTTGCGGTGCTCACTGAAGCTGTGCTAGTTGCTCCCTTAGATGGGATTGGGGATGTCAGAATAATGAGCAATGCCGACGGTTCAGAGTTTCTCTCAATCGACTTCTGTGGCCCGATTAGGGCTGCAGGAGGTACGGCCCAGGCCCTAGGTGTCCTCATTGGGGACATTCTACGGAGGGAAATAGGGGTTGGCAGGTACATACCAACCGTCCCTGAAGTTGAGAGGGTTAAGGAGGAGTTTGGATTGTACCGAGCCAATCTCCAATACAAACCCCCTCCAGAGGAGACGGAGACGATTGTCAAAGAGTGCCCAGTGATGATCAACGGCGAAGAGACAGAGAGAATGGAGTGTGCTGGCTACAAAGAAGTCAAGAATATAGTCAACGAAAACGGGACCTTCAGAACCAGAGTTAGAGGGGGTGTGATGTTGGTTATTGGAGAGGGGCTGTGCCTAAAGGCACCAAAAATCCAGGCTCATACTGAGAGATTGGAAGTTCCTGGATGGGATTTCATTTCCAAATTCGTTGACAAGCAGAAGGGTAGTGACTCGAAGGGTAAGGAAGAGAAAAGGAGGGTGATACAAAAGGATTCGAAATACATGGAAGACGTGATTGCCGGTAGACCTGTATTCGGTGAGCCTCGTGAGCCAGGCGGATTCCGTCTAAGATATGGCAGAAGCAGGGCCACTGGTCTAGCGGCAGCGGGTCTGAATCCGATTACGATGGAAGCGATGGGGGGTTTTCTGGCGGTTGGCACACAAATGAAGATCGAGGGGCCCGGCAAGGCATGTGCAGTCACTCCGTGCATTGAGATTGATGGTCCTACCGTCCTCCTGAAGGACGGAAAATTCCTGAGAGTGAGTTCAGAGGAACAATGGGGCGAATGTGAAGATAGTGTGTATTCAATTTGGGATGCCGGTGAAATTCTGCTGGGCTATGGAGAATTTCTAGAGAACAACAAACCGCTCGTTCCCTCGTCATATTCGATAGATTGGTGGGCTGTGGATATTGCAGATTCCCTTGACACACATGAGAAGGTCGAGAAGTTCTCTGATATCCTTGGATTCAAAAGATCTGATCTTCCGCCTGGAATGCCCTTCAACGGCGCAATAAAACGAGGGGGGGAGTCGTCCTTGGAAAGAAGTTGGAGGAGGAGAGACTGGATTTCTTTCCTCAAGAAAATGGAGATGTCGTGGAGTCAGATTCAGGAGGTCTCAATTTGCCACGGAACTGCTGTGCCTCCTCCATGGAATCACTGGTGGTCTGATTTGCCAGTTCAGTTCGTTCCTGAGTTAGTGGACTTGATAATTGAGAAAGGATGTATCGAAGATTCGTCTCTTAGAATAAAGGATGTAGTTGAAGGGTGGCCGTTCTCAATGGAAAGGGAGGACCCACCACTTGACCAACCGATATTGGGAGATTGGTCACGTTGGACAGAGCTCTCTCGTCATGGATTGGTGAAATCATCTCTGATGACTCTGGGGGTAGAGCATCTGCACGCCGGTTCTGACATTTTGATTCCAAAGTACTGGGAGAGTCTATTGGATGGTCTTGGACTGGACGATTCTCAAGGGAAAATAGTAGTCAGGAAGGATGTGAAGTCAATCGTTTCTGATATTGTAGACAAGGTCTCTAACTGTAAAGAAGTGATTCAAGCCGTCGACGCTGATTTGGATGAAGCCAGGTTATTGGAAGCACGGAGTACTCTGGATGACTACCAAGTAGAGAGAGCTCTACAATTGGTAAGGAGAGTCTCGGCCCTTCCCCGATGGGAGGATTCAATCCCTTGTAGAATCGGAGCGAGGATGGGGAGGCCTGAGAAATCTGGAGCCAGGGAGATGAGTCCCCTTGTTCACTCCATATTCCCTATCGGTGAGAATGGGGGTCCCCAGAGACTGGTGTCAGAAGCCTCGAAAAGAGGTTCGATAAGAGTCGTAGTGGGTCCGAGGATATGTCAGGCGTGTGGTAAGGAGAGCCCGCATGTCACATGCCACCACAGACCGAACCCAGATCAGCCAGTGGAATGCGGTGGAAAGACGGAAAGTGCCCCTAGGAGAAGGAGAGGTAGAAGGAAGGGGGAGAGGACTGCCGTCAATCTTGGCTCAATCGTCGAGGCAAAGAGGAGGAAACTTGGACTCGACCGGGTGCCACAGAAGATCAAAGCCGTCAAAGGGCTATTCTCCGAAGAGCAGTCTCCGGAGCAGTTGGAAAAGGGAATCCTCAGGGGACTGCATGGAGTTTCTGTATTCAGAGACGGGACTGCTAGATTCGACATGAGTGATGTCCCAGTAACGCACTTCAGACCATCGGAGATTGGTACACCTTGGAAGAGATTGGTAGAACTGGGCTATACTCACGATTTCATTGGAGAGCCATTGATGGATGATAGCCAGATGCTCGAGTTGTTGCCACAGGACTTCATCCCATCGAGTTTAGCTTCCGACCACCTTCTATCCACTTGCTCGTTTGTTGACGATCTGCTAGCAAGGTTCTATGGCAT
>JAZANL010000013.1:0-8163 GCA_036251765.1 Thermoplasmatota archaeon
CCCATCATAGCAGACAGAGAGGTAAGACTAGAGCGGCTTTCTGGCGACTAACTCCAAAATAGTGGGGTCAAGACTTGCCGTACCGTTCATAGGGGGTCTTCGGGTCGGCGAGCCGATGACAGCATCGGTTGGTGACCAAGTAACCCCTGGGTTTTCTGTTGAAGTTGGCCCGGGAGACGAATTGGGCCACGGCATCCATATGGTCGATAGAGGTCCCGTGGCAGTACTCTCTGGTAGCCTCGTGAGCAACTCCGGAGTCATCTCTGTAGACCCATCTGCACCTAGGATAAATTCTCCGAAGATTGGTGACGTCATTATCGGAGAGGTTAACCGGCTAAACGAGAAGACCGCGGAACTACGCGTACTCCATATAGAGAGCAACGAGGACGGACACAGGGATGTTCCGGCCCTGAAGTTATTCGCAGACGTTTACGTCTCTGAGATGGTGGATCGATTCATCCCATCGGCCGGCGACGCAATGAGGAAGCGCGATATCGTTCGTGCCAAGGTCATCAATGTGGAGCCCATGCTCAAGGCCACTACAAAGGGAGACCCAGATTTGGGCGTACTTTACGCATCTTGCCCCCCTTGCGGCGAGGACCTGATTCCAAGCGAGACCACTCCAGACTTCAACGTCGAGTGCCCAAGATGCGATTACACGGGTTTCAGAGCCCTTTCCAATGGATTCGGACACGGTTCAGAAATACCCGCGGGTTCAGATTTCCAGAAGTTAAACCGTCCCGGGGAACGCTGGTCTAGCGAGGCAGAGTCCATGCTTGGTCACGATGGAGCAAGGCCATACCTGTCCCCTGTCGCCGATCACAGGAGGGGGTGGTCCCACGAGATTCCCGAATCAGCTAGGAGATCGGCATCTCCGAGAGGCAGAGGCGGGGGAAGGCCCCAGAGGGAGATGCACTCGGCAACTTGCACCCTTTGTGGCACTCAGACCAAGGTCCCATTCAAACCAACCCCTGGAAAACCCCTTCGATGCCGTGACTGCATGGAAAGGGTGGAATCTGGAAAGGCAAGCAAGGAAGACCTAGCCAAGGAGAGGGAGGTCATGAAGAAAGCAAGGGGCAAGGCACATCAGGAGTTTGGAGTAAAGCTGTTCATCGGTGGAGTGTCTTACGATGCCACGGAAGACGAACTGAGGGACGCCTTCTCAGTACACGGGAAACTCAGGGACGTCCACATGGCAATCGATAAGGAAACTAAGAAGCCCAGGGGATTCGCATTCATCACATTCGCAGACAAGAAGGAAGCTAAGGCAGCAATCAAGGCGATGAACAAGTCCGAATTCAAGGGTAGGCGAATTTCCGTTGAGGAATCGTCCTCCGGGGGACGAGGGAATAGCAAGAGAAGGCGTAGAAGATAGTCTGAGTCAGACGTAGAAGTCGGATGAAGCCTCGGGTTCTTCCATCGCAAGGTAGTCCTCAATCTGGCCATCCCCGCCTATCTTCTCCATCAGCCTAGCAGCCGTCTCCTTGGTGGTGTCTAGATCGAGATCCAGTGGGACTTCGAATGCCTGCTCTATCCACTTGGCCATCCTGTCTGCTGCACGGACGTCAGAACTTGCCCCCACGGTCTCGGCTATTACTCCAAGAGAAGGCACCCCAAATGTTGCTGACAACGAGAGGACCATCCCAGCAATCCCTATCATGCCTCCCTTCGGCTGCTCCCTGCTCACTGAAATGTCCTCCTTCTCTAGGTCCTTCCTGAAGCCCCTATCGGAGCAGACAGCGTAGATAGATCTACAGTCTGGCTCCGCGGCTAATCCTGCAAGAACAAGTAAACGCCTTGCCTTAGACCCACTCGCCAATCCAAGAATCGTCTCTGCCACCTCGAACTGTCCAGGGGCAGTCATTGGCTGCATTACCCCGGTTATTATGCAAACGCTCTCGCCATTGGGGAGAATGACCTCAACTATGTCCAATCTAGGGGGGCCAATCAAACCCTCCTCGGAAAGCGTCGCATGAGGGGGGAAGTCAGGATGGAGTATCCATCCAATGGTTCTCGAGGGGTGTTTCTCGATCAGGCCGTCAACCAGTATCTTGCCCACATTTCCTACTCCAGGAACCGCTTCTAGGACCATCGATTGCCCGGGGAGGCCGTCTCCCTCGATCCAATGGAGTCTGGTTCGATTCACGAATCATCATCCTTCCTCGGGCTCGGCAGGGATTTGACCCATTTTTCGCTTCCAGCATCCTGCCGTTTCCTACGTCTAGCCCCTTGTGGGTCCTCAGGGGAGAACTTCAGAGCCGTCGCTGACTCCATCTTGCCTCCGCACTCTCCGCACTTCGTACCAAGTCCGAATGACTTGCACTTAGGGCATCTTTGAAGTCTAGATCTTGCCATGGACGGAATCGAGCCTCTCGATTAGGTTCATGAAGTATCTTCCCATATTCCGGCATTCAGAGCCTTTCAATGGCTATCGAGCCTTCGACGGAACCTATCTTCTTCGATGCGGCCTCTTGGGCCGCTTCCCAAACTGCCTCTGCCGATGGGTAATCCGGTGCCTTGATGTCCACCCTGTAGTTTGGTGCGCCATCATAATGGCAAGTAAGCGTGACCTCATCTTCTCCATCTGCGCAATCCTCCGCAGCCTGTAGAGCGCCGCTAATCGCCTCTACCCCCTCTGGACCCCATACCTTGATCTCAAACAAACCTCTGATTTCCACGAACGGCGGGACAATATTCTCTATTGCCAACTCTGTGACAATTGCTATCCAACTTCCCTTGAATCCAGCATCCTCGAGAGCACTCTCAGTAATTGCGCACTCCTCCAGAGCCCCATAAAGGGAGCCGAATGACTCCTTCATTTCTTCCGAAACAGAATTGGTCTTCTTATCATCCCAACCAATCCTATCTGCCGCCACCCTCATTATCTGGGCTGCTCTCTGCTCGTTTTTCCATGACTGAAGGGCGTCCCTTCTGCGCTCCTCAGATACGGATTTGATTGAAAGGGTGATGCTGTCCCTTTCTTTCTTTATTCCGATTACCTTGGCGACGACTCTCTGGCCCTCTCGAACATGGGCCCTGATGTTTCTGACCCATCCTGTGGCGATTTCCCCAATGAATACGAATCCCTCCCTATCTGGATAGGTGTCTAGGTCTAGATACGCGCCGTTCTCTTTAACACTCTTAACCGAGCAAACGACCAACTCTCCTTCTTCAGGCCAGTCATTTGCTATATCTGCCAAGATGCCGCCTCTCTAGTTCAGAACCTCTACCACGGTACACCCGGTTAGATTGGCAAGGCCGCCAGCTGGTTCTGCAAGGGTTGATCCACAAATTGGACACGCCACAGTAGTCGAAGCCCTGTCGAAGATGGTAGCTTCGTTCCCACAGTCTTTGCAACTCACTCTAAGGAATCTTCCAGCCAATCGTTCACCTCAATTATCAACAAGTTCGAACTTTCTAGCTCTCTTGCCCTTTGGGGAATGTGCCTTACCGGTCTCTGTGCACCTGAAAACCAGGTTCACCCTCTTGGTTGGCTTCTCTCCTGATGGCTTTGGTCTCGGGAAACCTCTGTATCCCGAAGTGACTCTCCTAAAACGCCTCTGGCCCCACTTTAGCTCACTGGCCCTTCTCTTCTTTACTCTCTCAACAGTGTGCTCGGTATGCTTTCCAGCAGATGGGCTGTAACGCATTATTTTCCTTGGCATTTTGACCATTGCTGCCCCACCTCGCTTCTTGTGCGCCGCGAGCCACCGATGACCCGTATATGAATCTAGTCGAGTGATTCGACCGGATGCACAGGCCACATCCAAGAAAAACACAAGAATCCAGTCTTTGCCCGCAATTCGTGTTTGGTGGCGAAGGGACAATCTGGATGTCTCTAATTATCTTGTCAATTGGGATCAGTTTCCACCGGATGGGTCCGTCATTCGATAGGAGTCGACTCGGTTCTCCATTGATGCTAGTGGGCCTGACTTTCCTCGTCTTGCTACCAGATGGTTTGACTGAAGCGGGGGCCGAACTACATGACTCGATACTAAAATTCGCCTCAATAGCCACTCCCTTTGTAATCGGTGCGATACTTATCCTCAGAAATTCTCCAACTTATGGGGAACTCAGGGTAACTGGGCTAGTTTTTGGCTGGCTCTTTGTCATAGCCTCTTGGGCAATCCTTTTCATTGGAAACAAAACATTCTCGGTATTGGCTATGGCTAGAGGTTTATTGGCAATCTCGGGAGTGCTAGCAGGACTAATCGCCGTCATATTTGGGTCATATTTGGTTGAGAGATCTTCCGGACTGAGGAATGAGTCAGAGCCCCTATCTGGTGAGGAAGGGACCCTTGTGCGGACGATCCTAGAAAGAAGATTGGGGGGGCATTAGCATGGGCATCGGATTTTCAGAAGCCCTTCTGCTAATATCAGGGGGGTCCCTGCTGTTCTCATTGTTCGCATTAATCCATTTCTCTTCTTGTTTCAACCGACATAACCTGTCACTCGCATTTTCTTCCGCAGTTGTAATCGGAATCGCCTCCATCTATTCAGCAACCATCTCCACAGCTCACGGTATTTTGGAGTCCTTGGAATTAGCAATGTCATCGGCATTCATTGGCTTGCTCGAACTATTGCCCATCTTTTTGGCAGTAAATACGATTGTATTGCTCAGGATAAGCCTCTTAACAAACCGGTCGGTGGACGCGTCGTCTTAGTAGGGTGAAACACATGTCAAAGGGCACACCAAGTATGGGTAAGAGGCAGAAATCCACCCATATTAGATGCAGGAGATGTGGCCGCCACTCGTATCACAAGCAAAAGGGCCAATGTGCAAGTTGTGGATATGGGGATACAGCCAGACTAAGGAAGTTCAGGTGGAACAAGCGCAATAGGTCCATGTCTCAGAAGAAGTGACCCCCGCCGGAAACGCCTAAGCCTTGGTTGCAGCCCAGAGGGCGATAGCCGATGTGCGGAATCATCGGAATAGTTGGCGTTCCGGACACCCAAGTTGCTACTTCGGTCTATGACGGACTAATTGTTCTACAGCACAGGGGCCAAGATGCAGCCGGAATAGTTACCAGCGATTCTGACAACATCTGTCACAGAAGGGCAAATGGCCTAGTTCGGGACGTCTTTCTTGAGCGGCATATGAAGAAATTGATTGGTTCAATGGGGATAGGGCACGTCCGGTATCCGACCGCAGGATCAAACTCTTCTTCCGAGGCACAGCCTTTCTACACCAACACCCCATTTGGAGTCAGCCTGGCTCATAATGGAAATCTGAATAATACTCCAGACATAATCTCAGGCCTTCTAGAATATGACCATCGACGAATAAACACAAGCTCTGATTCCGAGGCCCTGCTCAACCTTTTCGCGGCAGAAATCCAGAGATCAGTAGATGGTAGAACAGGGGGTATGGGGGCTCTCGATGAGGATGACATTTTCCGAGCAGTCGAGAGAACCCATTTGAGAGTGGAAGGAAGCTACAGCGTAGTTTGCCTAATTACCGGTTGGGGGATGGTTGCATTCAGAGACCCACATGGAATCCGCCCTCTATTCATGGGAAAGAGGGAGGTCGGCAACTTCACTGAGAGGCTAGTATCTTCAGAGAGCGTAGTCTGTCAGTCAATCGGATTTGAGATGGAAAGGGACGTAGATCCGGGTGAAGCAGTTATCGTCAGGATGGACGGACGGACACTTTCGAAGGTATGCCATCCGAAAATCACTCACACTCCATGCGTATTCGAACATGTTTACTTTGCCAGGCCCGACTCTGTAATTGACGGAATTTCAGTCCACAAGGCAAGATTGAGGATGGGGGAAGCCCTTGCGAAGAGGATTGCCGAATCATTCCAGGAAAACGAGATCGATGCGGTGATTCCGGTCCCGGATAGTGGCAGAATAGCCGCTTTGGGGATTTCTAGCGCTTTGGGAATACCATATCGTGAGGGCTTCGTCAAGAATCGCTACATTGGGAGGACTTTCATAATGCCCGGCCAGAAGATGAGAAAGGACTCGGTTAGGAAGAAACTGAATACAATCGATGATGAGTTTGAAGGCAAGACAGTCCTGATTGTAGATGATAGCATAGTCAGAGGAAACACCTCTAGGAGAATTGTTCAGATGGCCAGAGATGCAGGAGCATCAAGAGTTCTTTTCGCCTCTTCATCACCTCCCATCATTCATCCTAATGTGTATGGAATTGACATGCCGGCTAGGGAGGAATATGTTGCTTATGACAAGACAAACGAAGAGATATGCAACTCTATCGGTGCTGATTGGTTGATTTACCAGGAACTATCAGATCTAGTGGAATCTTGCACCGGCGCAGGTGCAAATTCTCCAGCCGATTTCGATTGCTCTTGCTTCAATGGTGTTTACGTCACGGGAGGGGTGACAGAGGAGTACCTAAGCAGGGTTGGGCAAATTAGGTCAGACTCCGAGAAGGAGCACGCATCAGTTTGACAGCAGCTCCGAAAGCTGATCCTTCAGCACTGGAAGCGCTTCTTCCCACGTGGACACTATTCCGTAATCTGCGACACCAAAAATTGGGGCTTCTGGATCCTTGTTTATTGCTAGAATGAACTTGCTTGAACGCATCCCAGCGAGATGCTGAATAGCCCCACTAATTCCAACCGCGATGTATAGGTTGGGAGTTACGGTTTTGCCTGTTTGTCCTACTTGCATACTGTGCGGGATATCATCCCAAGTATCTACTGCAGCCCTGCTTGCTCCGACTGCGGCCCCAAGTACGTCAGCGATTTCGTTCAAGTGAGAGAAGTTTGCTGGATCCCCCATCCCCCTCCCTCCTGAAATGATAATGTCCGCCTCCGAAACATCGAGTCTCTCGCTAGCCTTGGCCAGTGCCTGTTTGACTGCAACTGAAACCTCCTGGCTGACATCAACAGTGGAGATTTCTGCGCTACCTCCACCTTCTGCAGATTCGAATGAATTTGCCCTAATGCTAATCGCACACGGTGGGGAAATACTCACCTCCTCAATTGCCTTGCCAGAGTATATCGTCCTAGTGACGCAAAAACCATCCTCCAGGGCAGTTACATCTTGCACAACTGGGATTCCCTTTGATGCGGCTATTGACGAGGACAACTCCCTGCCAATTGCGGATGAGGAAGAAAGTATCAGATCACTATCGATCAATGGCGACAAGGACTTTGACCAAGCCGAGCAATCGTAAGTCCCGAAGCAATCTCCTTCTACTGAAATGACCTTTGAGACCCCAGAAATCTTTGCCGCTTCCGAGGATCCATGGCCTCCGGGGCAGATTATCGTCACTGACTCCCCTATGGAGGATGCCGCGAAGACAAGTTGAGCTGTAACTGGGTGAAGTGAACCGTTGCTGGACTCTGAGATTACAGTTGTACCCACTCTTTCACCCTCCCTAAATTACGTTCGCCTCTTCCCTCAATTTGCTTACCACTTGCGGAACCGAATCCGCGCCAACGAATTTCTGTCCTGGTTGCTTCTCGGGTGGTGAAGAGTGGGAATTTACCCTGACCAGCGACTCACCAGAATTTACTCCCAAATCATCCGGAGTCAGTGTATCTATTGGCTTCTTTTTAGCCATCATTATTCCTCTTACATTGGGTCTTCTTAGCTCATCAACACCTTTGTCGAATGCGAAAACACAGGGAACCGCCACTTCCACCTTTTCTAGACCCGCGGGTCCTAGGCGAGTAGCAGAGGCTAACTCCCCATCGATGGACACTTCAGTGACCCCGCCTACGCAGGAGAATCCCAGAGAGCTAGCTAAACCCGGACCCGTGGAACCGCTGTTGGTGTCCGCAGCCTGCTTCCCGCACATCACAACCGTGCAGCCAGAATCCTTTACTGCTGCAGATAGGAGTGATTGTACTTGGACACTGTCCAAAGCTGAATCAGTCAAAATGTGGATTAGCCGATCCGCGCCAACCGCTGCAGCCTCGGTGAGGCACTTCGCGGCTCTTGCAGGGCCACAAGAAATGGCCACAACATCTCCGTTACCTGACTCTTTCAACTTCATAGCGTTCTCCAGGGCATACTCGTCATACGGGCTAATTGACCACTTCGTGATCGAGGACTCATCTACCCTGCCTCCGCTGATGTTGATCTTGGCAGTAGTATCGGGAACCTGCTTCAGAAGAACCGCTATTCCCATATCGCTACCCTAACTTGCCGGGCCGGAATGCGCTCTTTCAATATTGGGACGCGCGC
>JAZANL010000014.1:0-22389 GCA_036251765.1 Thermoplasmatota archaeon
TTTACGGGTCCGGTGGCAGTCTGGATGGAGTCGTGGCTGTTGTTTCTGTCGAGATCCAGAGTTGTTGCTTTCCACCACTCAAATTGCGGGTCCCACCATATATCACCCTGTTCAGGGACGGAGGTCTGATGATTCGGTTCGATTATTTTGGCTACTTGCAGGTACTTGTTGCCATGTGAGTTGGAGCTAGATGCTGCGATGCTACCCGATAATGGGGACATTAGCAGGAGCACTATGGCTAGGGCGACCAATCGACGGGCCATATCAGGTACCCGGGCATCGGTTTCTATTCAATCCAACCTAGATCGGGACAACTTGCATGCTGTTCGGATTCGGCGTCTCGGCGGGATTGGTGATAGCGATATTGCGATCCATCCCCCTTTTGATGGGGAAGTACGCCACAATAATCGGCTTGCTAAGCGTGGGAATACGCCCTAGGGCTTGGGGGGTTTCTATTGCAATAATGGGCTTATGGACGCTTATGAGCATCTCAATGGGGCCTTTGACATCCTCATTGTGACACTCCTGTTGACCGAGAGCATCATAAGAGGGAAACCGTTCTCTGGACCACCCTTGGGGGTATAGTATAACCTGGTAGTACCGCGGGCTCCAGTTGCACGGGAATGACGACGAGGAGGTATTCTGATGGCTTTGATGACCAACTGGAGCACCGACCCGTCGCAAACCGAGAGCGTGCGCGAGCCGGGTGCACGCTAAGCGGAAGAAACCCGCTGATCTGGGTTCAAATCCCAGTGCCCCCACCACCTTACCACCTTAGCGAAGAGCATGATCGGTGCTCCAATTTCGGTTGAATTCAAGGCATACGCCTGTTCGCATGGTGCTGATGAAAAGGCCCCAGATAGCCTTGGCTTTGGTCGCCCTGCTTTTTTCCCCCTTGTGCGGCAGCATTGCTGCTTCTAGTTGCACTGACTCAGAAACAATCCCCCTAAATGGGCCTCAGTTAATTGGCCTTGATCAGAGTGATGAAGTCCCTGACCAGGGTGAGATATGGTGGAACCCAAATATCGAATGGTGGGAGGTTACTTCTCTGGATGAAGACAGGAACGGCATCCACGATTCCATTCAGACCGCATCCGGACCGGTAAACATCGGGCTCTCATATTCTAGGGAATTCACCGAAATTGACCGTAATGCCCTCCGATCCATGGGATTCGAAATCCATGTTGAGCTACCTGTAGTAAATGCCGTACTTCTCGGTGATGTGGAACCTTCTCAGACTGATGAGCTCGCACGAATAGAGGGAGTGGTTATGGTGGAGAGATACGGCTCTGTTGTATTCTACGGGGACGTTCAGACGCCAGCGGTGAAGGCGAGCAATTCGACCGATTACCCAATCGGGGCCTGGGACTTCGGCCTTTCTGGCAAGGGGATTAATATCGCAATGGTCGATACCGGGGTGGATAACGAGCATCCAGGTCTAGAAGGGAAGTTTGTAGCTGGATATGATGCGGTTTGCTACTTGCATAGCGACCCCCAATGCATTCTCGCTGGTGGGAGGGAGGACGATGGCTCCTTCGATCCTGATGACGGGAACCAACATGGAACTGCATGCATGGGCATGGCAAGTGCAACGGGCCTAGAATCCGATGGGACACAATCCTCCTTCTATGGTTCTGCACCAGATGCCGGGCTCGTGGATGTGCGGATAGGGACCGACGTCGGGGCCGGTCCGTTCGAGAACTACTTGCTCGAGCAGGAGGCATACGAGTCAGCCATGAACGGCCTTCAGTGGATAATCGACCACAAGGACGACGCATGGCCAGGTGTAAGCGAGGAGAGCCATGGGATCGACATCATCTCCCTTTCATGGGGAATCACCAGTCACGAAGGCGGAGGCTCAGACGGTTCGGACATGCATAGTAGAATTCTTGATGAGGCGATGGAGGCGGGAATCGTAGTGTCCAACGCCGCCGGAAACGACGGCGAGGACAACGATGGGCTTTCTGGGATGAGCGCCTCTTCCCTCTCAATCACTGTTGCAGCAACAGATGACAAGAACACGGTCAATAGGTCTGACGACGAAATCGCCGGATACTCATCTAGAGGCCCTAGGAAGGACAACGGGGATGGGAATCCAATAAATGAGCTGATTCCAGAGATTAGTGCACCTGGGACCAACATCATCCAGGCAGAAGGGTGCGTCAGCAGCGGTTCTTGCAACAATTTCATTGGTGGCGACGCATCTCAGAATACCTACACCGGGAGAGGTAGCGGAACCTCATACGCCACCCCTTCAGTCACCGGAGTAATCGCTTTGGTAATGGAGGCCAACTCGGACCTGACTCCTATTCAGATAAAGGAGGTCCTGAAGCACACCTCGGAACTTCGGGGGGAGCCGAGCGCCCCAGAAGTTGACCCTTACTGGAACCGAGAATTCGGATATGGGATGGTAGACGCGTTGGCTGCCGTAGAACTCGCAATCTTCCTAAATGAGTCCGGGCAATCCCAGTCAATCGATCCGGAACTTCAGAATCGAGGACTAAACTTCACCCAGGATGGCATAATCAACATAACAGGTCATGCATGGGGGCAATCCGGATCAATAGAAAGTGTCGAGTTCAGGATAGGCGAGGGGGTCTGGCAAGAGGCAACCTACTCTGAAACAATCGGAGAGATAGGGGCCCTGACCCCTTTCCTCTGGCATGTGATTCTAGACCCGGATAAACTGCCAAGCGGCACTCAAACCGTAGAAGTCCATGCCGTTTCTGGAGACTCCCACTCCCTCCCTGTTTTCTTCGAAGTAGTAGGATCCGGCTCAGACGCATCAGCCGAAGGAGTACCATCTTACGTCATCGGACTAGTTGCACTAGTGGCACTAGCCTGGGTCGGCTCTTTGGTCCTGGTAAGATTCCGTTCCGATGACCAGATAGAAGGCATTCTGCACTCTTTAGGAAACCGTGGAGAGCAAGCTATGGATGCCGAAATTATCGAGTAATCAGACTTCGATTGGCGAATCTGAGCATTCCGAGCCGCCTTGTTAAAATCCTAGAACAGAAGTCCGCAGGTCATGGTGCGATTCTCCGACCGTTCGAACAGCATTCGTCCAACGGGAGTGAGGAGAATGTTTGACATGGCAGGCGATGATGCCGTGCAATTCGGACTGGGGGAGCCGGACTTCCAACCTCCAGCCCTAGCAATCGAGGCTTTCACAAGGGCAATGAAGGACGGCAGGAACAAGTACACTACAACCGCAGGCCTCCCAGATCTCCGCAAAAAAATCGCAGAAATGTGGCATCACCGAATCCCAAATCTGGATGAATCCAATGTTTGCATTACTATGAGTGGAACTAATGCTCTTCTGGATATCTTCCTGGCAATTGTAAACCCGGGCGACAAGGTCATGATTCCAGAGCCATATTTCCCACTCTATCCGCCGGATGTCGTTATCTGTGGGGGAGAGCCATCTTTCTACCCATGCAAATTCGAGAACGGCTTCGTCCCCACCATTTCCGACCTGGAGGAGATCGTGGACGACAAGACGGTCGCAATCCTGTACAACTTCCCTAGCAACCCAACCGGAGGTAACGTGAATGAGGAGCAAAGAGACGAATTGGTTGAGTTCGCAAAAGAGAACGATCTGTGGCTAATCACCGACGAGGTTTACGATCGGATAGTCTACGACTCCCCTCACGTTTCTTTCCTGGGCGCTGGCTATGACAAGCTGGTCATGGTCCAATCTTTCTCCAAGACGTTTGCAATGACCGGTTGGAGGATCGGTTACCTGCTCTCGCCAGACCCAGAATTCATGGTCGAATTGACCAAGATGCAGTACTACGTTACTGCCTGCTCAAACGATGCCATGCAGCACGCAGTACTGGAGGCACTGATGAAATATCCAAATTACCCGGAGGAGATGTGCGCCGAGTTCAAGGCTCGTAGGGACTTGATATGCGAGAGGCTGAATTCTATGCCCGGAGTCTCTTGCCACACACCTACCGGGGCTTTCTACGTCTTCCCAAAGGTCGAGGTCCCAGGCATGAATAGCGAGGAAATAGCACTGAAACTCCTCGAAGGTGGAGTCCTCTGCTCTCCAGGAACCGCATTCGGAGATGCGGGCGAGGGGCATCTAAGATTCGCTTACACAATCGGCAGGGAAGACATCTCCAGAGGGATGGACAGAGTAGAGCAAGTTCTGCGAGAGCTACGCGACGAATGAATTTCCAAATCCTAGTCGTCACCGAACAGATCGAAAGGCATGTCAATCATCCCTCCGTCTCCTTCTCCCTCTGCATCAGGGTCTCGTATACTCGCCACCCCCGACTCTATTTCCTCTGACTCACTCTCTCCGGTCTGTTCACTCCCGTCCCCCAATTCCTTTGTTCTCAGTGACTCAAGCTTGTCCTCTTGCCCGAACATCCAATCCGGCATTGACTGAGAGCCACCTAGTACGGAAATCGTCGTGAAGGTTGCCATGGGGAGGACGGAGATGGCGACTATGAAATCGAGGATCGCAGTCTCCGGCATCTCCGCATTGGGTGCAATCATTTCGAGGACGATCCTCTCCAGTTGCATCTCATGCCATTGTTCATAGTTCACATTGAGTATGTCGAGTGATACGAGGAGAACCAATCTAGCTACCAGCCAGTAGAGGAAGATTGGCAGGATCCACGATAGTCTGGATACCCTCCACACCACATTCCTGAACATCGCTGCTATTCCGACTAGTCGCCAAGACACAATTGGGTGGATCCTTACGGCAATCCACAGGGCAAGCAGGTAGCCTGCCATCCCCAGGTCGAAAGCCCTACTTGGCCTAACAAAGGAATCCGGCACCCCTTCCATTATCACAAGTGGAACTGCGATCAGGATAACCTGCATGGGCACAGCGAGGAGTTGAAGCCCGCCATGAATTTCCATGATGTCGAAATCTCCATCCTTTGTCTTCTTGTGAACTAATTTTGCCATCTTCCCGTACGGGGTTCCCTGGAGGTGGAGTCTCGCCCTATCTACCAACTCGGGGTCCCCTGTTCTGGGACTCAATCTGAGAAACGGCAAGATTCCTCCCTTGTTGGATACGAAGAAGGGCCTGAAGCCACCAAAAACTAGGGCCAATGCAATGGATATCGCACCATAAGAAAGTCCTGCAGTTACTACCCAGTAAACCAGCTCGGTCCGAATGCTGACTTGTGCTGCTTCGTAGTCAACATGTATCAGATATGTCAGGGAGAATAGTATGATTGGAGCCATTGTGATTTGCAAAACCACCAACAGTGCCAAGGACAACTGTTTGGCAACTTTCCCCCTCCCAGCCATAACGCCCACGGCTCTGCATTGCACCATAAGCACTTCATTAGAAGCAGTCGCGACAACGCTCGTTAGTGCACAGAAACCACCCCACCGCCCCATCATCACAAATGAACCACAGTCCCCAACCTTCTTACACGATTTAATTCCGCATTTTGGTGTCAATGAGTTCGGTTCGTGCGCTCCTGCTTTCTTCGCTGCTCATCGCGGTGAGCATTTCCCATGTGGCAATCCAAACACCTGAGGTCCCATCCAGGCAATCAGAGGTAGGCCCAAGGAACAATCCTGTTGACTTCGAAGTTACTGGAATTGAGGTCGGAAACTCAAGCTACTCGCCAAGGGTCTGGGATCAACCCGACTCCAGCACACTGGAGTACATGACAAAGGGAGAATCGATCCAAGTAAATGTGACATTCAGGCAAGTTGGAGTTGACCCTTCCCCGGTGACTGCAGATGCAAAACTCGAGATCTGGCACCCCATAGGGACAATGATTCAGGAATGGTCATTCAATATCACATTGGCAGCCGGCCAGTCCATTCGAATGCCTTTCGTTTGGACGCCCTCGATAGCCCACAGCACACTCAGTGATGATGGCTGGCTATCTGGAGGAGTTACGATAAGGGGCATTGTAGATGCGGGAATCGGGATTGATGGCGATGATTCGAATGACATCCTGGACAGGGACGTGCCCATCGCCTTCTGGTACGATCCAATGGAGAATGGATTCTGTAACGACGAGGCCAACGAAGGAAAGTACTGCACCAACAACGCAGTCCCCTTCGGAGAACCCACGTGGTTCGCGGCTGGATACACCGACGGCTACCAACCAGACACAAACAACTTCCCAACTGGTACATGGAGGATGGAGAACCTTTCCAGTGCCACCGGAGAATGGCACTGGAAGGTTTCAGGAGACAACGACAACTACGCTTCCAATAGATACGACAGACTCAGGTGGGCATGGCAACGATACAACTCAAACGACGGATGCTCCGACCAGGTCTTTGATGACAGCCATGGCCTCGGCTACGGTGAGCATGACCCAATCGTGTCCTCGATTCACGGAGCAAACCTCTGCTTGGTAAAGGTGAACAGCCCCCTCCTTTACTCCATACAGATCGCAACCGACGCATGGGGCGTAATGGGTGCTGGTGATACCATAATGCTCGAGACCGATTCTGGTGCCGGCGGGGGTGTAGAGTACCTGAACTACTCCGCTAGAAACCTCTCCTCATCTGAGGGGGACTGGTCAAGATTGGTTTGGAATGCAACTGGGATGCATCAGAATGAGGGCTTCACCGTATCGTTCCTGTTTCGATCCAACTCCTCCTTTGCCGACGAGGGGATACACATCGACTCATTCATCATCTTCGCGATAGAACGCGGAGAGGAGTACACTTTGGATGCCCAATGCGACTTCCCAGACAACTTCGGCGGCTCCACAGTGTACGACCCCGATTCTGAGGGGGGCAATACGATACTTGTCGAAGCAGCAGACCCGGACCCGCCCTCACTTCACTGCCGGATATTCAACAAGGGGTACATCGATACCACACTAAGATTCTTCACAGAGGTCTCCAATAGCTCGTGGATGTCCCAATTCCCCCTTAGAATTGACTCTAACAACTTCAATGACCATGATAACGAGGTTAAGACTAACACCATCAAGGCTCGAACATACACCAATGCATGGTTCAATCTGACTATCCCGGACGGAGCCCCTGTTCAGGACCTGTTCTGGTACACCTGGATCAATGATGGAATCCTGGGATTCCAAGATACGAAGTACTACATCGAACTTCCAGTAAGCGTTGAATCAACCTACAGGATGACTCTGAAGCAGGAGACCCTTGCAAACCCAGCAGCTACGATATTGCCAGGAGGAAAAGCGAACATTACCATGGATCTGAAGAACACCGGAAACCAGTACTCGTCTTGGAGCCTAGGTGGCCTATTCTCAGATCCTCAACTATCCGCTGACAACCTGAAGTGGTATCAGTTAGGGGGGAGTGAGGTTTCAATCATCAACATGACTCCAGTGGAAGAGGAGTCACTGAATGTTGAGGTCACGATTCCAGAGGGCATGGAGCCCGGGACATATGAGTTGACCTTACTCGCAAATCCCCGCCTTCCCAACACATACCAAGCCGCCTCCAAGATTTACATCGAGGTCCCGGTGTATCATGAATTGGCCATAGCACCGGTGAAGAATGCTATGCTCGCCCCTGCAGACGGACAGCTTCGAACCGTCCAGGTTTTCCTGTTCAACTATGGGAACACGGAGGACACCTTCGACATCCGAGTAGATACTGATAACTGGAGGCTGGAAGCAGACATGAGTTCTGATGAAACCACATTGGAGGCCAATGGTGGCCAGATCACACTCTCCCTCATTCTCCCGATGCCCAAGGGGGTTGAGAATGGGACCTACAGGGTCTCCATCATCGGGACCAGTCAGATGAATCCCAGCTACCAGTCTGTTACTAACTTCTACCTCACTGTCCCAAAGACGTACCTGGTTGAAGTGGAAGACAGAGACTTATCTCAGGAGGTCTTCGCAGCTGGCACCGACCCTAGAACCCTCAAATGGAAGATTTCCAACACCGGCAACGAGGATGACTCCTTCGAAATAGAATTGGATTTCCCATCTGACGTTTCCGCCTTTGTGGCAGGTTTGTCCAACGGGAGGACGCCGTACATAGCACCTGGAGAGGACTACAATCTGAGTGTCAGCTACTCGTTCGATGCAGGGGTGGAGGGCCCCAGAATAATCAGACTGAAGGCAACAAGCATCGAATCTGGAAATAGCGCCGAGGGAGAGGCAAGGTTCGAGGTAGGGACTGTAGGCTTCCTCCTTGTCCTACCGCCTTCCTCCCAGTCTAATGCAGCAGAGATTTCTGAACCCGGTGATGACTACGTACTAGTCTTCACGATCCGCAGCGCTCATCCAGAACTTGATCAGCAAATTAGGGCGGACGTGGAGTTGGACAATCTCTGGACTGTCTATGACGCGAGGGTTGACGAGGACGACAGGAACTTCGTTCTCGCCGCAGGAGAGAGCCGGAACGTTACCATCCATATCGATGTCAGGGAGGAGAATCTGGAGAATCTTGCCGCAAACATCGTCGATTTCAACGTCTCACTCGTGGTCATTAGTGACTTGGACACGACCACTAAGACTACCGAGATTACCCTATACAAGCCCGACCCAATACCCGAAGGTACGGATGTCAAGGAGGTCGGTTGGCTGGCAGCCAACTTTGCCCTCGTGGCATTAGGGCTAGCGATAATGGGGGCCGTGCTGTTCTCGTCATTCAGAGTCCTCAGGAGTGCTCGCGCCCCACTAGAAGAGTACTCCTCCCTTGGCGACTACAGCATGACAGTTGAGGGGTGGAGCGGAGAAAAGAATGCCCCTAGCCAGTTGCCTTCTGCGGACGACATCGCCAATTCGATGTACGGGGGTTCTAAGGAATTATTCCAGCAGCCACCACCACCTCCAGAGCCTGCGGACGAGGTTTCTGAGGCTACTCAGGAATCAGCCGGACCACCCGTTCCGGAGGGTGGCCTCCCAGAGGGATGGACCATGGAGCAGTGGCAGTACTACGGAAAGCAGTGGCTTGAATCACAGAAGGAATAGTGCCCGATACAGGCACCATGGCCTATTGGGAGGCCTTATGACCCCCCCTCGGTTGCCCCGTCCGTCGAACTAAGGCGAGTGATTGCATGTATAACGGACAACAACCAATCTTCATTCTGAAAGAGGGAACAACTAGGACTAGCGGAAAGGGAGCCCAGAGCAACAACATCGCCGCAGCGAAGGCAGTAGCCGATGCAGTAAGATCTACCTTGGGTCCGAAGGGGATGGACAAGATGCTCGTCGACTCAATGGGGGATGTAGTAATCACCAATGATGGGGCTACAATTCTGAAGGAGATGGAAATCGAGCACCCAGCAGCCAAGATGATAATCGAAATTGCGAAGACGCAGGAACAGCACTGCTTCGACGGAACAACCAGTGCAGTCGTCATCGCTGGAGAGCTCTTGAAGAGGAGCGAGGAGTTGGTTGATCAGAATGTCCATCCAACGGTCATCTGCGAGGGTTTCAGATTGGCTTCAGACAAGGCAGTAGAGCTGATCGACTCCCATGGGGCCGGTGTCAATGAGAAGATGCTCACCGAGGTGGCTAAGACTGCATTGACTGGAAAGAGCACAGGGGCAGTGAAGGAATTCCTGTCGGACATTAGCGTGAAGGCCGTCCTATCAGTTGCCCAGGAAGATGATGACGGAGCAATTGTTGACTTAGATGACATAAAGGTCCAGAAGAAGCAAGGCGGCTCAATCAGAGATAGCACTCTAGTCGACGGAATAATCCTGGACAAAGAGAGAGTTCACAGCGGCATGCCAAGGAGTATTTCCGATGCTAAGATTGCACTCGTCAACTCTGCCATCGAGGTCAAGAAGACGGAGGTAGACGCGAAGATTCAGATCACAGACCCAAACATGCTTTCCCAGTTCCTCGACGAAGAGGAGCAGTTCCTGAGAACCCTCGTGGACAAGATCGTCGAAAGCGGTGCAAACACGGTGATCTGCCAGAAGGGGATAGATGACTTGGCCCAGCACTACATGGCAAAGTCTGGAATCTTCGCAATAAGGAGGGCTAAGAAGAGCGACATGGAGGCACTATCCAAGGCCACTGGGGGGAGGATTGTCAACAACCTGGATGACCTCTCTGAGGCTGATCTAGGCAACGCCTCAAAAGTCGAGGAAAGGAAAATCGGGGACTCGGACATGGTTTTCGTCGAGGGCTGCCCTCAGGCAAAGAGCGTCTCCGTACTCCTTAGGGGGGGAACCGAGCACGTAGTCGACGAGGTCAAGCGCGCATTCGAGGATGCAATCGGAGTAGTCGCAGTAGCCCATGAGGATGGTGCAGTTCTGACTGGCGGGGGCTCCGTGATAGCAGCACTAAGCAGAGACCTGAGATTATTCGCCGAGTCAACCGGCGGCAGGGAACAGATGGCAATCGAAGCATTCTCCAGTGCTCTCGAAGTAATTCCGAGAACCCTCGCCGAGAACGCAGGCCTAGATCCGGTGAATACCATTATCGATCTAAGGAAGGCGCATTCGGAGGGCAAGTCAACCCATGGGGTAAACGTCTACAAGGGAGGCGTTGTAGACATGGCAAAGGCCAAGGTCTTCGAACCCAGTAGAGTTGTAGAGCAAGCCATTCAGAGCGCTTCCGAGACAGCAGTGATGATTCTCAGGATAGACGACGTCATCTCCAGCAAGGGAGCCGGACCAATGCCCGAAGACTTCGATGCAATGGACATGTGAGTGAACTAATTTTAGCCACTGAAAACACCCTTCCAGATGCACATATTCAATAATCGGATTATGGTCGAGGTGAATACCCAGCCTAAGGCTGGGTAGGTGATGTCTTGTCCTCTTCCTCCCTATTGATACTGTTCGGATCTGAATCAGGAAACTCAGAAGACTTGGCAACCATTGCCGAGAAGAAGGCCAAATCACTAGGCTTGGCACCATCCGTCAAGGGGATGGACGAGGTAGAAGTTGGCGACCTGCCAGGTTACAAGAACATCCTGATTTATTGTAGCACATGGGGAGAGGGCGATATGCCTGACAATGCGGTCGACCTATGGGAAGCGGCAAACGGTGACTCCCCCCCATCAATGTCCGGGAGCAACTTCGCTGTATGCGCCTTGGGCGACACGAGCTACGAATTCTTCTGCCAGTCTGGCAAGGACTGGGACGGGTGGTTCGAGAAGCAGGGCGCTACCAGGCTCATCGACAGAGTCGACTGTGATGTTGAATACGACGATCCAGCAGCCGAATTCACGACTAGTGCCCTAGATCTGATAGCATCAGCAGGAGGAGGGGCAACTTCCCCTACAGAGGAGACGCCCAGCGAATCCGAGGAAACGCCCGAAGACGGGTCTGAGGAGTCAGAGGCAGAGACAGATAGTGGAGACCTAGAGGGATTACTCTCCACGGGGGACAGATCGCTAATTCTCCTTTTCGGATCTCAATCCGGAAACTCGGAGGGCCTTGCCGCTAAGATTTCGAAGGATGCTAAGTCCTATGGCCTTGAGGGCGAAGTCCACGACATGGATGGCTTCGACTTCAACTCACTCTCAGATAAGAAGAGGGTGCTAATTGTCTGCTCCACCTGGGGAGAGGGCGAGATGCCCGACAACGCAGAGGAACTCTGGCAATTCTCAATTTCCGAATCAGCCTCTCGGTTAGAAGGGGTGCACTTCGGAATTTGCGCCCTTGGTGACACGAGCTACGAATTCTTCTGCCAGTCTGGCAAGGACTGGGACGGCCAATTCGAGAAACTCGGTGCAACTCGCATTATCGATCGATTAGACTGCGATGTTGACTTTGATGCTCCAGCAGCTGAGTGGATACTGGAAGCACTACCAGCTCTCGCTGCTGTCGATAGCAGCGGGCACTTCCACGAGGAAATGGTCGACGCAATCAAGATGTACGTCAGCGGCTCCTCGGCCGGCGCTGAGGGCGAGGACGGCTTCTCCATGCCAGAGGTCAAGGCCGAACCAATACAGGCTAGTGTCAGCGTCTTCAGGTACGACCCAGAGACTTCCAGCACAGGGACCGATACGTGGCTTTGCTCGCTACCTGGTCACATGTCAGTACTGGAGGTCCTAAGGAGCCTCAAAGCATCCCAAGACGGCACTCTCACATTCCGAGACGGCTCTCCCGACGATTCGAACACTGCCGTTTCCATCAACGGCCGACTAGTCCTGCCAGGACTATGCCGTCTGGATTCAGTTGCACCAATGAGGGGCGAATCAATATCTCTGAGAATAGAGCCCCTGCCTGGCTTCGAGGTAATCAGGGACTTGGCCATAGATCCATGGTCTCTAGAAAGGAAGAGGGAATCAACCGAACCATGGATGGTAGCAGCCACAAGGGAGGGCGCAAACACGCCGCAAGGAGTGATGGGGACTATGGAGCCCGCAATAGCTGCCCGTTTACATTCAATGAGGGACTTCGGCAGCCAGAACATCCTCCACTCCAGTTCCGATGCTGTTCCTCATGCTAATGGATACCTGGGTCCCGCAGTCATTGCTTCCACCTGGTCTAGGAGAAATGATCCCAGGACCGCCCCTTCCAAGATTGAGCAGATCGACAAAATGCTATCCTCGCCAAATGGGATTAAGGCCGAGACCGACCTCGCTTCGATAAATCGGCAGTCCTCAGTGCCTAGGACAGTCTCCGAGTCACTTCTAGATGCGAAGAACTCAGTTCTGACTGGGGACGGCTTCAACGGAAAGCATGGTAAGCACGTTTGGTGGTACGCATGGACTGTGAAGAGCAGCGGGATGGTCAATGACACAGTAATCTACAGGCAGGCCCTAGGGCCATTCGCTCTTCTTGGAAACCTATTCTCCGGAGTCACAGCTCGGATGGTTTTGGGCTTCACAAGGACGGGTGGCAACATGTTCAACGGGATGCTGGGGATGGTCGCCCCACCAGCTGGAATAGGGAAGATGCCCAAGCAGTTCAACTCTTCAGTGGATAATCATCACGAGGTTGTTGCGATTTTCAATGAGATGGATGGTAGGTTCTGATGCCACTAAAGTATGCTTACCACCCTGGAAACATTGCCCATAGTAGTGCAACTGAGGTTTCTCAGACCATGGAGCCAACTGCTCGTTCTCTAGGGATCGAACTGCACCCCATGAATGGGGCGACTAGCTGTGGAGCAGGGATAATCAGGCAGGCTAACGACTTGTTGCAAGTGACTCTGAATGCTCGAAACTTCGCTATAGCAGAATCCATGGGCATGGATATCCTTACTCCCTGTGCAGCGACTGCCGGGAACCTGAATGAGGATCTGGCTAGGCTGAAGAGCGACCCACTTCTTCTGGAAAAGACCAATGAGGTCCTAGAGCGAACTACCGGTTTGACTATGACAGGAGATTTGGGTGTCCACCACTTACTCCATGTCCTAGTCGACGAGATTGGATTGGATAGTTTGGGTCAGAAGGTACGTAACCGAATCGACTTCCCGATAGCAGGATTTTACGGCCCAAACATGCAGCAGGAGGGGTTCTGTGGTGAAGACGACGTTTTCGACCCACAGTACCTAGAGATGCTAATCAAGGAACTTGGCGGCCAACCTATTCTCTGGGAAAGCAGGACGCAAAGCGTCGGGGTTCCCGGACTCTTCTCGGAGGAGGCTACAGTACTTCGCCAGATAGCATCCACTATCGACGATGCAAAGTCTGAGGGGGCTGCGATGATTGTTAGCGCCTGCACCCTTTCCCACACAGCACTAGACGTTTACCAAGGCAAGGCCGGCAGGGCAACTGGGATATCCACCAACATACCAGTGATTCACATGACAGAGATGCTTGCATTCGCGATGGGACACTACAACAACCGTCTAGCACAACTCCGGACGAGGATTGCCGTCATAGGGGACTAGAACTGGTCCAACCCCGTCTGACCGGTCGGCCTGAAGTTTTCAGGGGGGAGATCAATCCTGGGATCCTCCTTGGGACCCTTGGCGGGAGTGGTGTCGGCCTCAGAAAGCTCTCTCCTGTGTCTTTCTCTGGTTTCTAGTACGAATTCGGCTGCTGAGAGGCTCTTCTCATCAGAGCATACGGTAAAGCCGCCTAAGTTTGACAAATCTTTGTGAGGGCTTCCAGGGAGCTCCCGTGACACTCTCCTAGCAGCCTTGTGCATGAACTCCTCCTTCCTCTTAGCAGAGTCCTTGGCCCTCTCATCTCGTGTGCCCTCTGCAATAAGGACGACTACCTCCCCCTGCCTCCTTCTACCAGTTCTGCCCCTCCTCTGAATTGTCCTGATCTCGCTTGATACAGGCTCATAGAATATCACAAGATCTGCACTAGGGATGTCCAAACCCTCCTCTCCCACAGAAGTCGCCACAAGGACATTCGACTCCCCGTCCCTAAACTCGGAAAGCCTGGATATCTGCTGCTTCGCAGTTAGTCCACCCGATCCAGATCGACTTGATTGTCCGATGAACTGGATCGCCCTGATGCCCTCAAGATCTGAAAGGGCTTCTTCGAGTGCTTCCACCGTGTCCCTGTAGTTAGCGAAAACAATGATCCTAGAGCCTTTGTCCCTCCTGATCCTCTCTCTCACAAGCCTTCTCACCGCTCCGACCTTGGAATGGATTTCTACCATCCCCTTGAGCTTGGCAGATAGGCCCCTCACTCTGGAATCTCTGAGGAAATCCTTCGAAGACTTGCTCTTCTCTTCTTCCGCCTCCATTCTCGAAAGAAAATGCCTGGATGCTGCTATTCCTTGGCACAGGAGGTGGTTTATGAGGTGATGGAGCCTCATTGCAGTTGCTATCTGTGAAGATGATCTGAAGCCACTCGTGTCCCCCCTGCCAATGGCTGCCTGGGCCCGTTCCATTGCGTTAGAAAGACCGGCTTGATTAACCGCTCCCGGCATGACGTACCTCCCCATCCTCCGCTCTCTGTCAACTATGCTCTCTTGCCAGATTCTGAATGGTTCTGCCAGCTCTCTGATTTCGCCAGGAACCTCAACACCCACTTCCTCGACATCTAGCTCTGAGAGGAACTCTGCCACCATGGGGTCCTCCTTGGTCCTCATGTGTATTTTCTGAATATCCAACCTTCTACAAATCTCCTGAACTTGCTCCCTTCTAGAACCCGGGCTAGCAGTAGTTGCTAAAATCAGTGGATTATCGGACTGGGAGAGGTACATCTCAGCAACCTCGGCCATAGCATGTTCGCCTGTGCAATGATGCGCTTCATCGACAACGAGTATGCTGCAATCACTCAGAGAAAGGACCCCCTTCCTAACATCATTCCTTACTACCTGGGGTGTTGCGAATACCAGTCTAGATCCGCTCCACAGTTCGGGCCTCTTGGATGCTGTCTGCTGCCCACTAAGAGAAATTGGGTTCAATTCGTCAACATTGGAAAGAACAGGGATGGCATTCTCCAGATGTTGATTGGATAGGGCCACTGTCGGGGCTATTACCAAGGCCCACCCACCCATCCTCTCTATTCTTTCCACTATTGACAACCATGCTACGGCAGTCTTCCCCGCTGCAGTAGGCAGTATCAGTAGCATCGATCCAGACATGGCATCATCTACGGCTTGTAGTTGGTATGCCCTAGCCTGAACAGTTTCTGGGACCAATCCGGAATGGGCAATATATGAGGGCACGGACAGGGGCCTCCTAAGTCAGGGTTCAAAATCGTTGCATTGACATTTTTCACCCCACAGCCCCGTAGGAGTGTGCTTTGGGCACCCCGATTCGTTCAAATAGGGTATGTTTGTCGCAAGGCCGCTCACTACGTGAGGTACCAGACACCAAAGGGCTCTGATTAGCATCCCACAAACCGCGTCCGCACTCGCGGACATGGTTCGGTGTCACGGTGCCTCCATGGCGTAGTTCGCCCGGCATTGGCCGCTTGCGGCCAATTTCGGAATACAGGAGGAAATGCAATGGCAGACCGATCCAAACCCCGCCGTGGTAGCATGGGCTATGGCCCACGAAAGCGTGCTATCCGCCAATTCGCAAGAATAACCTCATGGCCAGAAACAGAGTCATCAGAGGTAAGAGTTCAGGGATTCGCTGGATGGAAGGCTGGAATGACTCACATACTGATGAGGGACACCAATCCGAAATCCACCTCCGCAGGACAGGAAGTCAGGAAGGCAGTAACCGTAGTCGAGACCCCTCCAATGAACGTTCTAGCAGTAAGGGGGTACAAGATGACGCCGTACGGAAAGCAGACAGCAGGTGAAGTCTGGGCCGACATATCTGAAGACTCCCCTGCCAACCTGTTCCCACGTCTGGCAAACCAGACACGTGGGGAAAGAGATGTCGAGGAGGGAAGAAAGCCGGCAACCCGCGGAGGGAGAATACCAAAGCGGCAATCACAGCAATCTGAGGATGCACTGAATTCCCTCAGGGAACAAGATCTAACTGAGGTCCGTTTGATTGTATGCACCCAGCCAGACCTAGTTAGAAGCGTCCCTTCGAAGACTCCAGAGATAATGGAAATCGGACTAACGGGCGGGGACATAGATGCAAAACTCGACTGGGCAATGGACCGCCTCGGTGGGCAGGTAGGACTCGAAGACGTTTACGAAACGGGGCAGGAGATTGACGTCGTCGGCGTTACCAAGGGCAAGGGGTGGCAAGGTTCGATCAAGAGGTTCGGACTCAAGCTCCTAAGCCACAAGAACAGCAAGAGGAGGCGCCAGGGGGGTAACATGGGTGACTTCGGAACTGGATACGTCAGAAAGACAATCAGGCAGGCCGGGCAGGTCGGTTACCACAAGAGGACTGAGTTGAACAAGAAGATCCTGAGGATTTCTAATCCAGAGGAGTCAGAAATCACCCCCGCTGGAGGCTTCCTGAATTATGGTGAAGTCAGGAATCCATACATGATCATTCAAGGAAGTCTTCCGGGCCCCGCAAAGAGGCTTCTAAGATTCAGGGACCCGACTCGTCCGAGGAAGGCAGTCGGAGAGGTGGACGTAACATACGTCAGCACCTCAAGCAAACAGGGTGTGTGATAAAATGAAGACTAAGGTGTACAATTTGGTCAACTCTGTTGTCCAAGAGGAGATGGACGCAGGACTGTTGGCAGAAACCTTCGCAGTAGAGGCCAAGGACGGCAAGGCCATCGAACTCCCCCCAGCATTCACTTCTGAGATTAGGGAGGATCTAGTTCGTTCAGCTGTCCATGCATCAAGAGCAAACAGGAGGCAGTCCTATGGGCACAGGGAACACGACGGAAAGCGTGCCCCTCAACCAGGCATGAAGCACTCAGTAGAGTGGTGGGGCAAGGGAAGAGGAGTCTCCAGAATAATGAGGAAGGCAGGCCAGAGGACGGGTGCTCAGAATCCTCACACCAGAGGAGGTAGAAGGGCCCACGGGCCAAAGGTGGACAAGGAATGGTCCCAGAAGATTAACTCACGCGAGAAGAAGATAGCCCGCGACTCCGCCATTGCAGCCTCATCCGACTCAAGCACTGTTTCCTCCAGAGGGCACAAGTTCGAAGATGGTCTACGATTCCCGATTATAATCGATGGATACGTCGAGTCGAGAGGCGGTTCAGACGAGAAGTACGAAATCGAGTCAATTCCTACTCAGTACTCCACCAGGAAGTTCGTAGCTATGATGGAGGGGCTGGGAGTCTCTGCAGACCTCAACCGTTCAAAGGATGGCAGGACTATTAGAGCAGGAAAGGGGACGATGAGAGGTAGGAAGTACAGGACTCCAAAGAGCGTGCTACTGGTAGTCGCTCAGAAGGGGGGATTGGAGAAGGCCGCTCGCAACCTCCCCGGTGTCGACGTGGTAACTGCAAAGGATTTGTGCGCCGAAGACCTAGCACCCGGCGGAGACGTTGGGAGACTCACAGTTTGGACAAAGTCAGCAATAGAGGCCCTGGAGTGATTAATATGGATCCATATGACGTGATTATTATGCCTTGGATTACGGAGAAGACCCTCGAAGCAAGGAGGATAGCGGATCCCGAGGGCGGACATCGGGAGAACAATAACAGAATCGAGTTCATCGTCAGAAGGGAGGCAACAAAGAAGGACATCAAGGAGGCTATCGAGGCTCTTCTCGAGGTCAAGGTTTCCAAGGTAAACGTTCGAATCAACAGAACTGGCAAACATGCCAGCATCCGCCTAGCAGATGGATACGACGCTGAGGAGGCCGCGCTCAAACTAGGAGCGTTCTAGAAGGTGATAAAATGGGTAAGAGAACACGTTCACAGAGGCAGGGGTCAAGCCCGAAAAACAAGGTTTCGAGCCATAGGTTCCCCGCCGCCAACAGACTCCCCAGAGTCAATGGCGAGATTGCAGAGGTCATCGACCTGGTTCACAGCCCAGCTCACACCGCTCCCCTAGCTAAGGTGAAGTTTGAAGACGGGGAAATAGCACACCTAGGTGCTCCAGAAGGGATGTCAGTAGGGCAGACAGTAGCATTTGGGGACAAGGTCTCGCTCAGGCCAGGAAACGTCACCACTCTGAGCCAGATCCCAGAGGGTACTCAGATTTGCAATATCGAATTGCGCCCAGGTGATGGGGGCAAGATAGCCAGATCAGGTGGCAACTCAGCTATGATTGACACCAGGATGGGGGAATATGTCAGAATCATCCTCCCCAGTGGAAGGTCGAAGGATCTACCTGCCAAGTGCAGGGCCACTATTGGAGTTCTAGGAGGGCATGGAAGGACCGAGAAGCCACTACTCAAGGCAGGAGCTGCTCACCACAGAGCACGAGCAAGAGGCAAGCAGTACCCCACAGTTAGCGGTGTCGCGATGAATCCAGTTGACCACCCACACGGTGGCGGAAACCATCAAGCAGTACACGGGCCAAGCTCAGTTAGCAGGAATTCACCCCCCGGTCAGAAGGTCGGGAACATCGCACCTAGGCGGACAGGCCGTGGACGGTCGAAGAAGGAGTAGATATCATGGCCAGGAAGAGGAAGCAGTTCAGGACAGCAAAGATGGCTCGCCGTCAGGCCAGGAAGAGGAGATCTAAGATTTCCGAGAGGAGGAAGAAGGAGTTCCTGTGGAGGGGTTACACAATGGAGGAGTTGAAGGACGTTCCACTGTATCCATGGGGAAACAGTAGTGAGCCAGATAACGACGACTACGACCCCGATGCTATTTCTATCGCCACCCTGATGCCATCAAGAGTCAAGAGATCCCTTCAGAGGGGGCTAAGTCCCGAATGCGAGAAACTCCTAGAGAGAATTAGGAATAGCAACGGAAAGACCGTGAGGACACATTGCAGGGGCATGTACATCCTTCCCGAGATGGTCGGCATCACAATAGGAGTTCACGATGGTCAGAAATTCGTAAACTTGGACATTACTCCTCCAATGATTGGTCATGCATTGGGAGAATTCGCAATTACAAGGAAGTCTGTAACGCACACCGGACCCGGTGTGGGTGCAACCCGATCTTCCCAGCACGTGGCACTAAAGTGAGGTGAAATGAATGAGTAGGAGAGCAGGAAGGTCACAGAGCGGATACACCCAGCTCTTGGAGGGATCAAACCTTGTTACTGCACGCGCAGTCAACTTGGACTGCCATCACAAGCACTGCTACCACATAGCCAAGGCAATCAGGGGAATGAACGCTGAAGTGGCTAGAGATTACCTCGAGGACGTCGTTTCCAAGAAGAGAGCGATACCGTATCAAAGAAGGTCTAGGAAGGGAAGAGGCGGGAACACCATGGCCGGTCACAGAAAGGGCAAGATGGGGCCCGGTAAGTTCCCAAACAAGGCTTCTCGCGAATTCATCAAGCTAATCAACAGTGCAATGGACAACGCTAGGCAGCGATTCGATGACATCGATGCGGAGGACATGGTGATTACTCACGTCGCTGCTCACCGCGGCCAAGTGTCCAGGAACATGAGGCCAAGGGCCCAAGGAAGGGCAACTCCTAGCAATCACTACCAAGTCAATCTGGAAATTTTCCTAGAATACTTCGGAGAGGATGATGAAGACATGGGAGAAGATGAGTTCTGAGGTGATTGCATGAAGGAGAACACAATCCAGAAGATGATCAATCGCAACGTAGAGAGGCAACTCGTTAGGGAGTATCTCCTAAAGGAGACCGAGAGGGCAGGATTCGGTGGCCTGACATTCAATAGAACCCCAGAGGGGACCAAGGTTACCCTACAAGCCGAGCAAGTCGGGCGCGTCATCGGAAGGAGAGGCAAGGTCATCCATGACCTCCAGCGCCGTCTCCAGGAGGACTTCAATCTGACTAACCCACAACTCGAAGTCGAGGAGATCGAGGAATCTCGAACTAATGCCCAGGTAATGGCCAGCAGACTCGCGAGCTCACTCGAGAGGGGCTGGTTCTTCAGGAGGGCTGGCCATAGCACGGTGCAGAACATAATGGACGCAGGAGCCAGAGGTTGCATCGTCACCCTAAGCGGGAAGATTACTGGAGCCCGTCACAGAGTCGAGAAGTTCCAGAAGGGCCACATAAAGTACTGCGGTGAGACTGCTCTCCAGCTTATGGACGTAGGATTCTCGACCGCTGTGAAGAAACTTGGCACCGTTGGCTGCACTGTGAGAATCATGAGGCCCGGCTCAAAGCTCCCTCACGAGATCACCATCCAGGAAAGGAGTGAGTCAGGCCTACCAGAACTGGTAGAGTCTTCAGGTTTCGTTCCTCTTGACCTAGAGGAAGCCCTAGAGAGGGCAGCAAGGGAGGAGGAGTGAAATGTCCCACATCAGTTCCAAGGAGATCGATGAGATGAACCAAGAGCAGCGCGAGATAACCCTCGGCGAACTCAGGGACGAGATGCTGCAACTAAGGTCTCAGCAGGCACTTGGCGGCTCTTCTTCAAACTCTGGAGCATACAAGCAGACTCGAAGGAGCATTGCAAGGCTTCTAACTAAGATGAAACAGGAAAAGGAGGAGTGATTTGGCGGGAATTTGCAACATGTGTGCGCTTCCAGATGACCTATGTATTTGTCAGGAGATAGCCAAAGAACAACAGAAGGCGGTGATTTCAGTGGTTAGGAGAAGGTATGGCAAGATGGTCACTATGGTGGAGGGAATAGAGGATACCGCAATCGACATCGGCCAATTGGCAAAGATACTCAAGGGCGCTTGCGCAAGTGGTGGAACAGTCAAGGGACGAACCATCGAACTCCAGGGAGACCACAAGAAAAAGGCAGCTAGGGTTCTCGAGCAGAATGGATATCAGGTGGAGGTGCGCTAAATGAGTCAGATCATCAACCTCCCTTGGCTTTCCAGGAGCATCGAGGTCATCGACTCCACCGATCCGACCCTTGTGGGGATTTCAGGGACGGTGGTGGACGAGACGAGGCGCACAATCGTGATCACCACTGGGAGCAAGGAAATCACCCTAGCCAAGGACACCATCAAATTCACAATCGAAGAAGAGGAGATCAACGGTAACATCGTCGGACAGAGGCCCGAGGAGAGAATCGGAAAGACATACAGGAGGTCATGAAATGAGGGACATAGGTGTAGACGTCAACAAACCCGAAGGGGAGTGGGATGGAAGCAAGAACTGCCCATTCTATGGGACTCTGAGGCTTCGAGGACAGATCATCAGCGGAACCGTCTCTTCCCAGGGAATGACAGACACCATCGTAGTCGAGAGGGAGACTACACGTTACATGCAGAAGTTCGAGAGGTACGAGAAGCGCACCAGGCGCTATTCCGCCCACCTGCCCAGTTGCATCGGGGAACTTAACCCAGGAGACAATGTCAGGATCATGGAATGCAGACCACTATCCAAGACAGTGAAGTTCTGCGTAATTGAGAAGGGGGCGAGCGAATGAAGGGAGTAGCTGGTAGAGTGACCTCTGGCCTCCCGACTCAAGCACGGCTCGAATGCGTGGACAACACAGGGGCGAAGGTAGTGCAACTGATCACCGTCCTGAAGAAGGGCGGCGTCGCCAGAAGGTACCCAGCAGCAGGTGTCGGAGACATGATTAGAGTCACCGTCCGAAGGGGCACACCAGAGACTAGGCGCCAGATATACACCGCCGTAATAGTTCGCCAATCGAGGCCCTTCAGGCGGGTCGATGGAACATGGGTCCAGTTCGAGGACAACGCCTGCGTCATTACGAATGAAAGAGGGGATGTCCAGGGTTCTGACATCAAGGGGCCCGTCAGCAGGGAAGCCGCCGAGAGGTGGCCAAGGATAGCGGCTACGGCCAAACAGATAGTGTAGGTGATTAGAATGGTTAGCAAGAAAGCAGGAAAGCAGAGAATGTCCCAGAGGGATGCCCCTACTCACGTGAAGAGGAAGAGGATGCGAGCCCGGCTAATTTCCGACGATCCAGACCTAAGGCAGGTTCGTTCTGTGACAATTAGGGTCGGAGACGAGGTCGAGGTCACCAGAGGAGACTTCAGCCATCCGAACAGCGTCAAGGCCGACTCCAGAGGAAAGAGACTCGGACAGCCCAGGGGCAGGGCCGGAGTGAAGGCAAAGGTCGCCTCAGTAGACACAAAGAGGGGATTCATTTTCGTGGACGGACTGACGCAAACCACTGCCGATGGAAAGGAGGAAGCCGTCCCCGTCAACCCATCAAACGTAATTGTAACAAAAC
>JAZANL010000015.1:0-19448 GCA_036251765.1 Thermoplasmatota archaeon
CAGCCAACTCCCTCTTCGCCCTGAACTCCTCTAGTTGCTGCTCCGCCTTCGACTTCGCTTTGCCAGAAGCCTTGATCTGCTTCTCAGCAACCTTTCTTTCCATCTCGGCCTTCTTGAGCTCAGCCTCTGCCTTCGCTGCGGCCTTCCCTTCCTTGGCTACCTCTGACCCCAGCTTCTTGGCTTCGGCCATCGCATCCTTTGCTTCCTTTCCGAAATCCTTCGCGGCAGCTGACTCCGTCTTGATCTTCTCCTTGAGCTCCTTCTCCTTCTCCTTGAGCTCTTCCGGGGAGAGCTTCGAGGAATTCTTCAACTCTTCCAGGGCCTTCTTCGCGGCTTCTGCTTGCTTCTCTGCTGCCTTCCTTCCGGCTTCTGCCTTCTTTGCTTCGACCTCTGCCTTAGCCACTGCCTTGGCTTCCTTCGCCGCAGCCTTGGCATCGCCAAGCTGCGCCTTCTGCGCCTTCTTCAACTCGGCCTGAGCAGCAGCTGCCTCCGCCTTAGCAGCGGCCTCTGCGGCTTTCGCCTCCTTTGGATCTGCTGGGGCTTCCTTCGCCTTCTTCGCCTTCTTCTTCACCGGTTCTGGCTCAGGCTCGGGTTCTGGCTCAGGCTCGGGTTCTGGTGACGCAGACTTCTTTGTGACCTTCCCATACTTCTTCTGCAGGCCCTTGACCATGGTCCCATAGTTGCCCTCGAACTTCTTCAACAGCTTCGGGATGTTAGCAATCTGCTTCGAACGCTCGGGCTCTTCCAAGAACTGTTTGTATGTTGCTTGGGCTAGTTTAGCCGCCTGTTCCGCTGTTGGTCCAGTCGCCACGGGCTCTTGGAGGAAATCCATCACTTAAGGATTTGACCGGATTCAACTCCCAATTTCGAGCCTATATTCATCAAGAACTTCACTGAAAAGTTGTATGTCCGACTCGAATGTTTCCGGCAGCAGCGGGCCAAAAGAAAAGCGGAAGAACCGAGCATATGGGGTGGTATAACCCGGGTCCTTGGAATGGGGACGTGCCATGTCGCAATCAGATGCGCAGAGTATTGCTGCACCGCGCTTGAACAGCCTCCTGTTAAGCTCCGCGCTCTCCATCCCCTCGGGCAACTCAAGCCAGTGGTAGAAGCCACCATCCCCTGTGTATACCCCTAGCCCCATGTCCTCGAACGCTTTGCCATACCTCTCTCGTTGCCAATTGTAATGCTCTTCGACGGCCTTCCTGGCCTTCTTCACCCGGCTTGGCTCCAGGAGCTTGACGGCATAGTGCTGCGAGGGATGGCTGACCCCTCCCATGCCGAAACTGGAGTAGTTCGATAGGGTCTCGACATTCCTCTTACTGGCCACGATCCACCCAATACGGATGCCCGGTGACTGGAGTCCCTTCGTGCACGCCCCGGCAATGAACACGTTGCTATTGTCCAGATCCTTCACGAATTGGATGCCACTCACCGATGGCGAGTGGAACATCTCGTAGGCCTCATCAAGAAGAATCCCATTCTTCGGCTGCTCCGCGAGCTGGATTAGGTGTTCTAGCTCATCACCCCATCGAGTCTGGCCAGACGGGTTCTGCGGATTGGAGATAATCGGCATTATGCGAGTCTTGGCATTCAGGCCGGTTCGATCGAAGTACTCGTCATTGCTTGGGTGGAAGTTGTTCTCCTTGGTGAATGGGACGATGTGGAAACTGGTATTGGTCTGCTCCAGTATATCCAGATATGCCGGCCACTCAATGTTCCCGATCCTCGCTTGGACGCTGTCCTTCAGGAAAGCCAACACAGTGAAAATACCGGGTCTCCCACCTGCGAAAACCATCACGTTCTCCGGCGTTATTTTCGAACCGTACTGGGTGTTGTAGTAGTCGGCAATGGACCCTCTAAGCTCCGGGTGCCCCCATGCCTTTGGGTAGAACCTGTCCTCCCAAGTGACCTCTACGCTATCGGGTAGAGAAGGCCCATCGAACCTTTCCAGGGGGGTGGTCAGAGGGAAACCTTGGGACCAAGGATGCGTGCCCTCCGTCCCCATGAAGCTCCCGAACGAGTCTCTGAATGCGTACAGCGTCTCGTAGATCCCCATGGGGGGGCAGTTGTCCGAGAGGAACGACTCCACCTCTGACCCCTGTTCCATGGTCCCCGCAAGACGTTTCGCAAATTAGTTTGACCTTCTGGAACCGAAAACAAAACCTCTCGAAAAAAACCGTTAATACAACCATTCTACTTCGGAGACTATGAGCGAACAGTATGTACCGAACAAATCCCTTCCAATTGCACTAGCACTCCTTTTCCTAGGGATGTCAGCCTCTATGGGATTCCAACCAGAAATCAACGAAGCCCTAGACGATGAGATTAGACCCATGGCTACTCACGAGAATCTGAACTTCCCGGGTTCCACCGTCGGTTCGATTTACTCCCTGACCGCCCTAGGGGCTTCATACGAATACACATGCGTGGTGATGGACAACAACCAGATGAAGTGCTGGGGTAGCAACTATGGAGGATTCTTAGGCAATTCAGCGGGTGGTTGGGACTCTGAAAACGAACACACCCCAGTATCGGTAAATGACGTCGACTCGACTACCTGCTGCCTCTCAGACGTCATTGAGACGAGCCCAGATGGCCGCCACACAGGTGCACTCACATCTACCGGCGATATCTATGCGTGGGGGGAGGACTACTCGGGGCAGATCGGACACGGTCACATAAGTTGCGGCAGCGTCTGCAACCAGCCGCATGGTCCCTCCGTGATGCCTGGAAGCAGGACCTTCGTGTCAGTAGCTACCGGCGTATGGCACACCTGTGGGATAACCGAGCCAGACATGGCCGTGTGGTGCTGGGGATACAACTCCGATGGGCAACTCGGAACCGGCGACAACAACGACAGGAACGCCCCCACCGAGATAACCCTCCCACAAGGACGCCACCCAGTCTCCCTAAATACCGGATACGCAACAACCTGCGTAATCCTAGACAACGGCTCCGGGATGTGCTGGGGCAAGAACGACTTCGGGCACCTCGGTGATGGCACATACAACGACAGGAATGAGCCCACGCCAATCTCGATACTGCCGGACAACAGGTCCCTGATTGCCATGGACCTCGGTGCTGGACACGCCTGCGGCATACTAGACGACGGAATGGTGAATTGCTGGGGGAACAGCACTTTCTGCAATGGGGAGGACTGGACAGCATGCGCCAATACCACCTCAGGAGGTAGATTGGGTGACGGCACGGAAAATAGCTCGAATTACCCCAGGTCCGTCGCCCTTCCTACAGGACGGACGGCTATATCCATAGACGCGGGCGTCGATCATACCTGCGCTATACTCGACGACAGCAGCGCCGTCTGCTGGGGCCTCAACGAACAGG
This sequence comes from Thermoplasmatota archaeon, assembly GCA_036251765.1. GTDB lineage: Archaea > Thermoplasmatota > Poseidoniia > Poseidoniales > Thalassarchaeaceae > UBA36. The sequence continues at coordinate 3,349 of JAZANL010000015.1, forward strand.
GCCAGCTAGGTGACGGAACCACCACCAACAGCACGACCCCCGTGAGCGTCTCAATGCCCTCCGGTCTCGGAGTGGCCGAGATCTCAGCGGGCTCCAAACACACATGCGCAGTAGCGACCAACGGGTCCGTTTACTGCTGGGGATACCATGGAGATGGTGCCCTAGGAATAGGAGAGGACGTCGATAGCGACGTTCCATCTTACGTCGACCTGGGCACCGGAAGGCACGCACTGATGAGCGAGCGTGACAATGACGACGACGGTATCGTCAACCTATTCGACCCCTACCCAGAAGGATGCCCAGTCGGCTATTTCGCAACCGACGGTACCTGCTTGGAGGCCGAGCCCGGCCATTACGCAGACGGTGTCCATCCCTACGAGCAATTCCCCTGCGAACCAGGGACATTCCAGCCAAGCACGGGCCAGACATATTGCATAGATGTCAGCCCCGGGCACTTCGTCGGGATTGCAGGCTCTCCAATCCAGAACCCCTGTGAGGCGGGTAGCTACCAGCCGGACTCAGGCCAGACCTCCTGCATCCTCGCGGATCCCGGGAACTTCGTATCAGATCAAGGATCAACCCGTCAGAACCAGTGCTCTACGGGCACCTACCAGGATGCATCGGGGGCCTCGACGTGCCTCGATGCGAGCCCAGGCTACTTCGTCGACACCTTCGCGGCTTCAGAACAGACCGCATGCCCCGCTGGATCATACCAGATGCTGACCGCAGCAACTTCCTGCTTCCAAGCAGGACCAGGATTCCACGTGCCATCGGAGGGCTCGGATTCACAACTGCAATGCAACTCGGGCACATACTCCGCCCAGCAGGGCCAGGCAAATTGCACAGAGGCATCACCCGGATTCTTCGTCGAGGGGGTGCAACAGACCTCGCAGTCACCATGCCAGCCGGGCCAATTCCAGTACTCGCCCGGACAGGAATCCTGCTTGGAGACGTATCCGGGTTACTACACGGACGAGGAGGGGTCCGCCGATCAGAACCCCTGCGAAGCCGGGAGCTACCAGCCGGACTCTGGCCAGAGTTCCTGCATCCTTGCTGATCCGGGGCACTATTCGATGGCCGGGGCCACAGCCCAGACACAATGCGAGAACGGCACTTACTCCTCTGAGCCGGGCCAGGCCTCCTGCACCCCTGCCGAACCGGGTTACTTCGTGGACTTTGACGGCGCCACTGGTGCCACACCCTGCCCACCCGGGGAGTTCCAGTCCGAAGCCGGCTCTTCGGGTTGCGAGACCCCCCCACCCGGCCAAGTGGCTAGCCCAGACGGCTCCTCGACCACGTCCTGCCCCCCCGGCAAGTACCAACCAGGCGGTCAAGCGAACTGCATCGAGGCATCCCCGGGGAACTTCGTAAACCAGTCAGGGGCCTCTACGCAGACACCATGCGAAGCAGGTACGTTCCAATCGCAACCCGGTCAAGCATCATGCGATTTGGCAAGCCCAGGCAACTTCGTCGACTCAATAGGGTCAACCAGCCAGAACCCATGCCCCAAGGGGCAGTACCAGTCTTTCGGAGGGCAGGACTCCTGCTTACCGGCCATGCCCGGGAACCACGTCCCGGAGGAAGGCGCCGTATCCCAGACAACCTGCAAGGCGGGAAGCTATCAGCCAGCAGAGGGCGCAGATGCATGCACACCCGCCTCTCCCGGGAACTACGTCTCGTCCTCGGCCGCGATATCTCAAAACCCCTGCCAACCAGGTTCATACCAATCGGAGGAGGGCAGGGTTGCCTGCCTCCCAGCCGATCCAGACAACTTCGTTTCCGAGTCTGGTGCGACTGAGCAAGAGGCGTGCCCTTCCGGGACAGAGCAGGAACTCAGCGGTCAGACCGGCTGCATCGATATCGAGAGGCCTCTTTGGATGACCATACTGATGTTTGGAGTCCCGGCCATCGTCCTCGGGACAATGGCCGTTCTCTATATCGCCAACAAGAAGAAAGGCGGCGGTGGAGGCCGCGGCAAGGCGTACATGTACTCAGAGGACCTCAGGAAGTAGCGCACTACCAGAATACGCACCAGTTATGTGAAACGCCCGTCCAGCGAGGCTCATGAGGGATTACCCCGGAGACAGAGTAGACCTGCGGAGCGACACGGTCACCCAACCAACCCCCCCAATGAGGGAGGCCATGGCAAAGGCCGCAGTAGGCGATGACGTATGGGGGGACGATCCCACAGTGATACAACTCCAGGAGATGGTCGCCGGGATGCTTGGAAAGGAGGCAGCCCTCTTCGTCCCCTCCGGGACCATGTCGAACAACGTGGCAATAAAGTCGCAAACGAATCACGGGGACGAGATAGTCACCCATCGCAAGAGCCACATCTACCTGTGGGAATCAGGCGCGTATGCATCCCTAGCCGGATGCTCCATCTCCCTGGTGGACGGAGACTGGGGGCAGATGACCCCCGAGGGCGTCCAAAACGCGATTAGGAAGACCGCCGGGAGCAACTCCCATTTCCCCGATTGTAAATTGGTGTGCGCGGAGAACACCGCCAACGTCGGAGGGGGGTCGATCTACCAGCAGGAAGCCCTTGACGGGATATGCAAAGTAGCCCACGAGAACGACTGTCGAGCCCACTTGGATGGTGCACGGCTGTTCAATGCCGTGATTGGCGGTGGCACTGACCCTGCTCGGATGGTCAGGGATTTCGACACCATCTCGGTTTGCCTGTCCAAGGGCCTAGGCGCCCCAGTGGGCTCGGTTCTGGTCGGAGACCGAGAAACCATCTCCCGTTCTCACAGGTGGAGGAAGACCTTCGGAGGGGGGATGAGACAGTCAGGGATACTCGCTGCGGCAGGGATTTATGCCTTGGAGAACAACATAGAACGACTATCCGAGGACCACATCCGGGCATCCAGGCTCGCGGAAGCGATCAGCAGAATGAGCTCCTTCACCGTCGAACTGGAGGCAGTCCAATCCAACATGGTCTACGTTCAATGCAAAGAAGGCAGCGCAAAGGAGGTGGCCAGCAGGCTCGCTAGCCAAGGGGTCGACGTGAGCGAGGAAACAGACTCCATAGTCCGGGCGGTAACGCATCTCCACATCACTGACGAGGACATAGACAGGGCCATAGAGGCTTTCGAGCAGTCACAATGACCCGTAACCGTTCAATAACTCCCCCACCTCGAGAAGAGCATGAGGCGACTGTGGGCACTGGTTCTGGTAGCGCTCATCGTCATTCCAATCCAAGCCTCTGCCTCCACAGATAGCCTCTGGGACAAAGCCAGGATTACGGACGATTCGGGGACACTCTCGGGAACCATCGGGGGGCTATCCATTGAACTCTCAAACACCACCTACGAGGAATCAACATCCGGGATACTAGATTTGCCGAGCATAGTGGAGGTCTACACGGCGACTTGGTGCTCCAACTGCGTCAAGACAGAAAAGGCCCTGGACGATGCTATCGGAGATCTCGAGGTCACCAGGATACACTACCACAGACACCTCTACGAGACTCTGGACCCATTTGGCAGCAACTCTACCGACTCCAGGTGGGTAGAAACCTATGGGGCCGGGTCCCTACTCTCCACGGAGAGGTCAATCCCGGCATCCGACGGAGGGGTCATCAAAGTCCCCGGAACAGAAAGATCCGCCCCGAGCAAGGTCTTCGATGGGGAGAGGATGTACACGGGAATCAGCACCAAGTCCAACAGCCTGCTTACCGACTATTCAACCGCACTGGCATTGGGCTCCACGCACCCATTCGCATCAAACGGATCGATCTCCCTAGAAGTGTCCGCCGCAGTAACTCTGCCAACCGAAGGCCAGGGCGAGAATGATACTGCCGAGGTCGTGGACTACGCCTTCCAGTGGGAGATCAGCCTCTGGTCCGAGGGAGATGCTCCATGGGAGGTGAACAGTTGGCTGATGTTCGTAGAGCATACTGCGCACTACCCAGAGGGTAGCAACGGCAAGGCGAACTACAGCCATGTCCTCCACGAGGCTGTCAACATTGGCACGAGCCATGCAGGGTCACTCTCCATCGAGCCCCCCGAACCATGGGACGGCGATGACATGTCGGTAGTCCTAGTAGTCGACTGGGAGGCCCGAGGGTCCGCCAATGGTGCGAACTCCCTCCCAGCCCCGGGAGTAGCCACCCTATTGTGCATGCTAGCGGCTTTGGCACCCAGGCGCCAGAGGGATTCAGAGCCATTTCAATGAGTGCCAACAGTTGGGTTGAATAACCACCCCCGAGCATGGTCAATGCTCGGAGATGACATGTTGGTGCGAAGGGAACATTGTGTGACCAGCGAGAGGGTCCCAAGAGGGCCATTACCAGAATGGCTCAGGGAGCAGATCAGGAACCAGTCCCTGGGGGTCCAAAGCTCAGATGCAGATTCCCACGGGAGAATCCTGGTGATATATCCAACAGAGAAATCCAGGATGCAGCTACTCTCCTCATTAGGCCTCCGAGGGGCCGTGGACGGCACTCTTCACCACACAATAGAATCCCTAATTTCATCCCTTGTCGCAGATCTAAGGATGCCTCGGGTTCTATCCAGGGACGGCCCGCTGCTGTCCGTGATCCACAGCGAATGCAAGAAGGAAGCGGCAAGGCTCGGATTCCCCCTCATCAACCCACTACCTGACATGGCTTGGGGGAAGGGGAAGACGGAGGCCCTGGCAGATCTCCACTACCAGCTTTCCAGGGAGATGGCGGTCAGTAGGTGGGAAGGTCCCGGAATGGTGACTTTCAGACGGGTAGTCGAACGTCTTGAGGCCAAGCTAAGATTCACTCATCCGGATTTGGCAGTTGATCGAATCATCGACTCATTGGAGAGCGGCAACTCTCCTTTCACTGTCTCCGACGTGGATGGAATCATCATGCTAGACCACCCCCCAGTCTTATGCCGGTCACACACAGAGATGCTCCTCTCGCTGTCTAAGCATAGGCCAATACACCAACTCGCCCATCCAGGTAATTTCCGACTCGGGCACCACGGGAACCTACTGGTAGATGAGCACCCTGTGAAGGACCCCGAAGAACTCCCTAGCTGGGTACCTAGTGGAAGAACTCCCGCTGAACCCGAACATCCCCAAGTCACTAGGATCCTGCTCAGGAGGGAAGCCCACTCTTTCGACTTCACCACACGACTGATCTCTGACAGGCTCACTCGGGGGGACTCGGAGATAATCATCATCGATCCAGCAATCGAGAAAAACAGACACAGGTGGGAGCAAGCGCTCGGCTCAATCGGAATTTGCTTGGAAAGGGGTAGAGAGCCTCCTTCTTCCCACCCCATTGGTCACTGGATATTGCGTCTAGCAGGCCTTGCTCATGGGCCCGATGCATTCTCCCTAGAGAACCTGAGGGCGCTTTCCCTGCAGGAGTCGATCACCCCGTTTGAGATTAATTCTGAGCACCCAACCGATCCTGAGATTTCCCCTTCGGCCGACTCCGAGATACTCACAAAGATAGCAAGGAACGAACACGTCCTTGGAGGCCCAGGGGCCCTAGTCAAGTGGATTGAGACGCTCTCTCGACCACCCTCGGATGAGAGGGACGGTCCCTCAAAGGAAGCAGCTCAGTGGTGGATGCTCTGCTTGGCAAAATCCCTATTCCCCATCCTCAGGGGCCCGGACAGGGAGCTCGTACGGGGCCTCGAGAAGCCGGTTGGGTGCTACACAGGATCCCAACTACCCCTGCCTGACTCCGCATCGGATGGCGATGGCTGGCTGAAGAACACTCTTTCACTAATCGACCTCGATTACCAGATGCAACTCTACCCCGGCACGGGGCTCTCTCCCGCTGGGGCAGTCCACGCACTGGTTAGCGACAGGGAGGTTCTGAGGGAGATGCAGCTAAGGTCCGGACAAGACGGGCCAACCCTTGGTCCCGATTGGGTGGATGAAATGACTTCGCTAGCCGATCAGTCGTCAGCAGTCACCGGAGGGACCAACTTCTCCGGGAACGTCTCGGTACTAAGCCCAGAGGAGGCCCTTGGTTGCACCTCCGAACTAATCATCCTCGCGAACCTTTCCAGCTCTTCATGGGACCTAAGAGTGCCCAAGACCCCTTTCCTGGGGGAGGAGGAACGCCACTCGCTGGGAATTCTCAGGCCCGACTCCCCGATCAGGGTCGCCAGACACAGCCTGCAGCATATCTTGCAATCCGCACCAGAAGTGTTCATCCTAGACCCGAGCATGGACGAAACGGCCCCCCCGTCCGCACCAATCAGAGAATGGGTCCGAGACGCCGAAGTAGAAGGGATCGAGGAGGGCGATTTCCAGTTCTCCGTGGAATTCTCGTCACCCAGGGATTCCAGACAGGAGGACGGTTTGCGAATCAGGGAGTCAGACGACCCATCCACACCCCCAATCAACCCTGACGCGATCACGATCCCTATCGACCCCCTCGTCCAGCGGGACCGCGAAAGGAGACAGCCCACGGTTGCTGATGAAGATGGATACCTCCCAGATGGTGCCGTGAGGCACATACTCTCTCTCGAGGACCTAAAATTCCATGGAAGAACCCCGCCGGGAGTCGAAAGCCCTCGAACCAACCACAGGTGGCCCGTCGTGGGAGGACTATCCGGAGGAAGACCATCGCTATCGATAGACCCGAGGCCGCTAACCCCCTCCCCAACGGGGTCATCAGTGAGCGACTCCAGACACGGGCACGCTAGAGAGATATCGCTGGATGTGCCCGTCTGGTCACCAACCAGGCTTCAGACTTGGCTCAGGTGCCCCAGGATGGGATGGCTCTCGAGGGAGCTGGATGCAGGCAGGGAGGAACTGCAAGGCGAAGACATCGACAGCAGGACCTATGGTGAACTGCTCCACAACGTACATCACGACATAATAGCAAAGATCCTCGACTTCCCCACTAGCGAGGAACGATCCTTCGAGGGGGATCCAGGTCTACTGAGCGTGGGGAAATCTGGCTTGCATCCCAACGAGATTATGCAGATCGCTCTGGAGTCCCTGGACACAAGAGCACCTTGGTTGGAGAGATCGGACGCAGTTTCTACACAGCGCCTTAGGTCGTTGACCGGGATGTCCAGACAGGACTGGAGCAGCTGGCTCGCAGATCCATCCCCGATACCTCCTGCGGGCAGGGTCGGCAGCATAGTATCAGCAGAGCTGCAGATAGCCGACTCGGCCCCCATCTCCATAGAGTGGATGATTGGAAAGGAAGGCTCGAAAAACGTCGAAATCTCGGTCCCTGGGGAACTCTCAGGGCACGTCGATACCGAACCCATCAAGGTCAGGGGTTGGATAGACCGGGTCGACATACTCCCAATTGACCCGTCATCCGGGAAGTGGTTGGACGATGACGGCGACTCCAGCGTCGCACCAATCAGAGTCCATGGCACTGGTTGGAGGCCGAGGAGGATTATCGCAATCAGGGACATCAAGACATCTGAATCACAACTCCCCAGGAATCGCCATTACAAGGGCCTACTCGAGGAACTGCAATTGGCAGTCTATGCCCGTGCCTGGGAGGAAGCACACCCAGGCGACCTGGTCCTCGCAGCAGGAATTTCCGTGTTTGGACACAACTCAGACCACCTATTGGAGGTCTCCTCCCAATACTCAGAGTCGCAAAAGGAACTCAACATTGGGACGAGGTCATCAATCACTAGCTCAACGCACAGATTCGCCGACGAGGACGAGAGCACACAGAGCGACCACTTCAGATCATGGCTGGCACAAAGACTCTCAGTAGCCCTGAAGGTAGCCTCCAATGCAAATTCCGGAAAGGTCCACCCCACGCCATCTCCGGGGGTTTGCGGCTACTGCCCTGTCAGGGAAACTTGCAACGTCAGGATGGAGGGCTCATTTTGATCCGACTAAACACGGCCCAGCGACTGGCTCTGAACCTCGATTCTCACATAGTCATAGACGCAGGAGCCGGTACCGGAAAGACGAGCACCATCGTAGACCGAGTCATAGAGCACTACCTGGCCACCGATCAACGCGCAACCAGACTCCTGCCCAAGCCAGCCAGGCCCTCCAGCACCGGAGGGGGGATGGTCACAGCACCGGCATCGGAGAGAATAAACCTCGAGGAATGGGAGGGTCTCCTCCCGGGGGAAGTGGTACTCCTGACCTTCACAAACAGGGCCGCAGACGAGATGAAAGATCGCCTTCGTAGTGCAATATCAAGGATCAGGCCGGGACCATTGGGCGACGATGGAAATCACAGGTTCGACCCCAGGGTGAAGAGCCAAGGGTTCGTCGAACAGATACTAACCCTGCTCGAAGACGCGCCAATCGGAACCATCGACTCCTTCCTATCCCAATTGGTATCCCCATATCGCGGAAAGCTAGGAGACGCACTTAGCCGGGAAAACGTATCGGATGCATCGAGGGCAATTCTGATCGAGACCTCGCTCAGGACCATCTGGCGCCTCGCTAGCGAGAGGAGCCGAATCGGAGAAGCAGTGGATGCTGGAATTCCAGCCCAGATAGCTTCGGAAGTCCTCTCTGCCAGAGACCGCGTTGCTCGTCACTACTCGGGGAGGACCTCGGCATCCAGAGTACTCAGAACACTGGTGGGTAAAGCCGTCTTCGTAGCGGAGTCCTCCCGGAAGATCATGGACGACAATGGCTCCTTCGACCGAAACAAGCTGATTTCGACGATCATGTCATCCGTTGACAAGACAGACATATCGACCCAATCTCAGAGACTCCACTCGATCGTGTCAGAAATCTGCGAGACTGTCAAGGAATCACTCCAGTCACCCTCAGCAGCCGGTTGGCCACCCGAGACCAGAATGGCATCGCTCGACGAACTGGTTCGTAACGGACCTCCTCAGGGGGACTGGGACAGGCTGTGCTGGATGGGGCACGTTCTGACTTGCATCGTCAGCCCTTCAACACTTATGGGCAAGGAGATGACATTCTTCCCGAGAAAGAAGTTCCCATCTGACTCCTGGCCAGCGGGAGTTAGGAGTTATGCGGAAATAAAGGACAAGAACCTGAAATCAACCTACACTTCCACGATGAACTCGAGAATATCGGATCTGCAGCGCATCTGGTCGGATGACTTGGGAAGCATGATGACTCACTTCGTTAGAACAGCCATCATCCTCGACGGGTCCAAGCCACCCGAGGTTCCCAGTGACTGGAAACCACCCTCACAAGCCCTCCCGGCAGAGATCCCTGAGCGCCTAGATGACCCGAAGCAGAACCGCCACTTTTCACTGGAATCCGAGATCCAGAATCTCAGGGACCTACACCTCCTCCATCTCGGATTCCAGGGGGTGATGAAGAACCTGAAGCAGCGAGACGAGGTACATGACTTCGAAGACGTACAGAGACTTGCAGGGGACCTTCTACTGGCAAATTGCCCAGAGGTCTGCAGGACCTTCTACCCCCCCTCGGTCCAAATGGAACTCGACTCAATCCGCTCGGAAAGCCCATGGAGGGACGATCACATCTCCCGGGCCCTAGATGAAATATCAAGACTCGAGCTAGATACTGACTCAGCCGGAGCATGGGCATCCAAACTGGGCGCCATACGCACAGACTTGGAGAGTAGGAGGCAAATCCTAGAAGAAATCAGAAGGAGGTACAGGGCCTTCATCATAGACGAGGCTCAGGACAACTCCCCTCTCCAATGGAGGCTCCTATCCAGGCTGTGGGGGCCTAGAGAGGCCAAGGAAGGGGACCCACCTAGGCCAGACACTCCCTGGGAGCCCACGGTATGCTACGTAGGGGACGTAAAGCAGAGCATCTATGCCTTCAGACAGGCAGAGGTGACGGGGTTCCTTGATTTCGCCCAGTCACTAAGGTCGATCAACGTCCACGAGTTCTCCAGCGTTCCGGAGCTTACCAGAAAACCCACCCTCAGGAAAGAGTCCCACAGCCGGGACCCGAGGAATGATCACAAATCTAGCATTGCGACCGCTTCCGAGTACATGCACAGGGGAGGTAGGGACCTATCCCCTTGGATCCCATTCGACTCAACCGACTGGGACCTTCCCGCCCCGTCAGGGGAAGAGGTCAGGGCGCGGAAGGAGGGCATGGTCCCCCTCCAGGTAAACTACCGCTCCGAAGGAGGCCTCCTTGAGGTGATGAACGAATGGTGGCAGGACGTCTTCTCGGACCGGCATAGGATAATCTCCAGAGGGGGCTTCTATGCTTCGTCACAGACCCTCCACTCGTTCCCGGACAAGAGGAAGAACCCGGGCTCGATCGAGTGGATCTGCCCACCCGACTCAAGCGCCCCCTCCGACCCCTCAACAGACCTGCGCACACACCTCGACCCGTTCGGACCAGGCTCTTTGGATCGTTTGGAGAGGCAGGCAATGCTGATCGCCCTCAGAGTTAGGAGCCTCATTGAGGGGGGCAAAGTCAGCGTCAGGTCAGCCGACAACTCGTGGAGGCAGGTCCAAACAGAAGCACCAGTCAGGCCCGAAGACATCACGATACTCCTGCCGAACAGAGTCAACCTAAGGGACATCATAGTCAGGCACCTGCATGATATCGGGGTCCCAGCACAGGCCGACCGCGAAGGCAGCCTTCTGGAGCGCCCAACTGCCTCTGCTTTGGAGGGGCTGGTCCAATTGGTCGCCAGGCCCGCATCCAGGCACAACGCAGCATGGGTAGCTCGCTCCCCCCTGTTCGGCATGACCGACTCACAACTGCATGACTTCCTCTCCAGTTCGGAAAATGGCAGCGACCTGCTCTCCGGGCTACAATCCACCTGCTCCAATGAGAGGCAGAGGTCACTGGTAGCAAGATGGTGCGAACTCGCCTCCTCCTCCAGCCTCGTAGAACTCCTTGAGGACACCATTGACCGTTCTGACCTGCTAGTCGCATATCCGGATCAATCCTCTAGGCAGGATGCGGAGCAGTTCGTCGATCTGATCAGGGCCCTGACCTCGGAGGTCGGTGGCGACCCGATAGTCCTCTCGGACCGGCTTAGGGACCTCAGGGAGAGCAGCACCCAGTCAATCGAGGCATCGACCATCCCCCCATCGAATGCAGTCAAAGTGATGACAATCCACAGCTCAAAGGGACTCGAGGCCAAGGTGGTGATTCTAGCAGACCTGTTCTCGTCCAGGCAGACAAACATGAGGAACGAACAGAACAGCAGGCTCATCGTCAGCCCCGAGATGTTCGCAGGACACCCGAACCCATGGCCAGCGGAAGGAAAAACGCCAAGGTCGGCGATATGGGAGCACGTCTCTCTGCTCCACAGGGCCAGGAAGAATGCCGAGGCACGCAGGCTCCTCTATGTCGCAGCAACGAGGGCGGAAGAGAAACTGATCATCGCCGGCTCACCCAGGGGGACACAGTGGTTGGACGGCGAGGGCCTAGTGCTCCCATGGGCCTATGACAAATCCGCACCGCAACTTGGGCAGATGTGGCTCGAATCTTTGCGCATGGGGTCATGGAGGAGGGGGGAGCTCGAGTCTCCATGGCTGGAATCGTCGGAGGAAGGCCCGGAGCCAGTGCTGACAAACACGGGCATCAGGACTCTGGATCCCGGTAGTCTGCTGGATGACGCCTACCTCGGGGGAAGCCTCGAGCCGGGCATGACAATCATCCACCATCCAGACTGCTTCTCGGAGTCCAACGACGACGGAACACCTCCCATGACCCCTATTCAGAGGATAGAGTCAATGGACAAAGCGACCCGTGTCAGCCAAACTACTGACCAGCCAAAACCCATCTCCCCCCGAAGCGAATCCTCGACCAGGGTCCGTGTCAAGCCAAGCAGGCTACCATCCTACTTCGAATGCCCTAGGTGCCACTGGCTCGAGGTTAGGGCAGGCGTGGAACCCGGCTCGATGCTACAAAACGGAGGGTTACCTGTAAAGACGAAGTCCGTTCTATCGGTCGACTCCGCGACATTCGGAAACGTCTTCCACAGGATAGTTGAGATAGGCATCGGCAACCCGGGCCCAGGCGAAAACGGCCCCAGCACCCCGTTGCCGCGTTCTTGGACCACCAAGACGGAGGACAGGATCACCGATGGCGGCATCCACAGAACCGTGTTCTCCGAGCTCCTGCCAGCCGATGCCGATCCCGAGAAGGTCGGAGAGGCCATCTCGATCATGGCCCAGAGGGTCTCGGACGGGAGGCTCGGCGAGATGATCCGCGGAACCGAGATTGATGGAATGCGCGTGGAGGGCCTCAGGACAGAGATGCCATTCCACGTCTCCATGCCCGTTTCCTTCGATGCAGTCGCGAGAAGCAAGTGGTCGCCAGACGGGGAAGAGAACCTCGTGACGATGGACTCCACCACCATAGACATGAGCGGGGTGATTGACCTGGTCCTCTGCACTAGCAACGCGAATGGTCTGCCGACCATCAGGGCCATAGACCTGAAGACATCAGATGCCCACTGCCTGCTAGATCAATCCCATAGCGGGTTGTTGGACTCGCTCGGGAGCGGGTCCACCGGCCCTGCCTGTGAAGAAGAGGAGAGGCTCCTCCGCAAACACAGGCTGCAGATGGCACTGTACCACCTAGCCCTAGAGGGATCAGAATCGGACAGATCAGAAGAGAACCTCCCTAAGAGGCAGGTTCTCCCTCCAGCAATACTGGTAGGGGTGACTGGCAGACTAGTGGAATACCCGAAGGACCTCCTCGAGGAGGCAAGGGAGGACTTGATGGAGACCCTGTCGAGAACGGCGAGAATGTCCCTGGCCTCTGATTTCCCCATCTCCGAGATTGAGAAGCTCCAGGGGTCCCCCAATCAGGGGTGCGCGCTTTGCTCCTCTCCCGAAGAATCCCAGTAGAAGGGTCCATGAGTGAACACCCCGGGTAGGGGTCATGGCGCTGGACCTGGGGAATTTGATGGATAGGAGTGATGAGATATGGGAGCAGTCGATTCTTCCAAGCCTATCCGATTTCATCGAGATAAAGGCCCTGTCCCCGCTGTTTGAGCCCGACTGGGCCGACCTGGGGGAGTTGGACGCCACTATCGAGCTGTTCTGCAAATGGCTCGACGAGCAGGACATCTCCGGGATGTCATACGAGACGCATAGGATCGACGACCTATCCCCTGTGCTCCTGGTAACCATAGAGGGAACCGGGCCGGGAGAGGTGATATTCTACTCCCATCTAGACAAGCAGCCATCGAAGCCTGAGTTGTGGTCCGATGGTCTCCACCCCCTAAGGGCCGTCAGGAGGGACCCGTGGCTATACGGCAGAGGCTCGGTCGACGATGGCTACGGCGGGTACCTGTGCGCCACATCCATCCGCCTCCTCCAAGAGTCCGGAGTGCCACACCCACGTTGCACGATGATAATAGAGACCTGCGAGGAGTCGGGGTCATTCGACCTCCCGCCATACCTGGACGAGCTAACGGACCAGCTGGGGAACCCGGACATGGTCGTTGTGATGGACAGCGGAGGCCCGGATTACGACCACGTATGGATGACCGAGGCCCTACGGGGACTAGTCTCAGGGACCCTTTCCGTGAAGGTCTCCCACGAGGGGATACATTCAGGGAACTCGGGTGGATCTATCCCATCCTCGTTCAGGATTCAGCGCATCCTACTCGACCGAGTGGAAGACTCCGGCACAGGACGCGTCCTTGTCCCCGAGATGCATGCCGAGATACCCGAGGAGGTTAGGGAAAAGGCCGCTGCACTCGCAGGGATAGTGGGGGACAGCATCTGGGAGCAGTTCCCAACCGTCGACTCCCTCAGGCAGGCCTCGGAAACAACCGAGGACATGATCGTCGCGATGAACTGGGAGCCCACACTCTCGATCATCGGTGCGGATGGGATGCCATCGGTGCAGGTCGCGGGCAACGTACTCCGAACAAACACAGACCTCAAGCTGAGCTTCAGGATCCCCCCAGGGGTCGACTCGGAGGTTGCGATAGCCAGTGCGAAGAAGATCCTGGAGGAGGACCCCCCCTATGGTGCAGAGGTGACCTTCACACCAGACTCGTGCGCGGACGGATTCCACGCCCCTCCCCTGGAGGGGGCCATCTCGGATGCGATACACGACGCCTCGATGGAGCTGACAGGGCTCCCGCCATTGGCGACTTGGACCGGCGGCACGATCCCATTCATGGCCATGATGCAGGGGAAGTACCCCGAAGCGATGTTCCTGTGCACGGGAACCTCCGGTCCCGGGAACAACGCCCATGGGCCCGATGAGAAACTGCACATACCCTCTTCCAAGAGGCTGACAGTGGCGCTTTCGGCAACAATCTCAGCTATCTGCGGAAACCCATGATTAGCCGCCAATCCCCAACCTAAGTGCCGCCGGGGTTATATCGGGGGCACCTGCGCACCATGGAGGATGATGGGCCAAGATGACTCAGCCGAGGGAGGACCCCAGCCGACTATCCAAGAGCTAGAGCAGCAGGCTGCCAAGGACAAGGAGGCTCTGGACAAGCTCTTGGTCGCCTATCAGGCACAGGAGGCCGATATCAGCGAGATGAAGGCCCAGGTTGAGACCCTTAACCGGGAACTAATCGACAAGGAGACCGAGAAGGAGGGCATCAACAACCTCCTCTCGAACCTACGTAGGCAGAAGGACGAGATGGAAGTCGATCTAGCCAAGGCGAACACCAAGATCCCGTATTTGGAGAGCAAGCTCGAGAAGACCGAGGAGCTCCTCGAGAGGGAGAAGGCCAGGCTCGGGCAGGTCCTAACCGTCGCAGAGGAGATCGACGAGTCCAACCAAGCCGCCCAATCAGAGCTAGCAGCTAGGGACGATTGGTACGTCCAGCACATGCAACTATTCGAGGACCTAAGCGAAGCGATCCAGACCCGTCACGACATGATCGACAGAGCCATCGCCACAGCCAAGGATATCCAATCCAAGCAGGAGTCTTTCCAGGCCCAGAAGCAGGCCGTCATCGAGGAGATAAAGGACATGTCAACAGAGGACGAGGGCCAAGAAGAGGCAGACCCGGCCTCAGAGAACGAGTAGGCCCTCAATCCTCCCCGACCCTCTTGATGAACCTAGCAGGGATGCCGCCCCATACCTCGCCATCTGGGACCTCGGTCCACTTTGGAAGCACTGCTCTGGATGCGACAACCGCCCCCTTCCCAATCTTGCAACCGGGTTGGACCACGCTCCCCCCTCCTATGACCGCCCCGTCTCCGATTCTGACTGGTGCGAGGACGATCTCCCCGCTCTCTACGAGATGCCCGTTGATCGTGGCGTCGCCCCCCACAACCACGCCATCGCCGATAGTGATCATCGACGCGTCATTAATCCTGATCGAAAGCAGCTGCACCCCGCTACCGATCTTCGCCCCCATCATCCTGTAGTACGTCGTTGCTAGGAAAGACGGGATCACGAGACCGAGGAAAATCTGGGCCACCCTGTGGGAAACCAATGAGAAGGCCCACTGGATGGTAATGAATGACCTTAGGGGGTACCGACCCTCATCCTTCCTCATCTTGAAGATTCCACCAATCACCCCACAAATCAGGAGTAGAACCACTCCCCACAGGATGTAACCAAGTCCTAGGCTTATGCAGATGCCTGCAGCTTCCACGAGTTCGCTCTTGCCGCTGGTGATTTCCCCTATCTCCAAGAATAGGAAGTAGGAGGGCAGCATCGCCAATCCGAACAAGACTCCGAAAAGCACCATCACAATGACCGAGAGGACATTCTGAACGACCTGGAAGTACTTCACCCCAACCTCTCCCTCATCCAGAAGCCTTGACTCCGGTTATTGGTCTATCCCGTCTACTCCTCTTCGGAAACGTAGCCAGCATCGATGTCCTCTTGCCTAGCAACTCTGACGCCCTCTTCAACGTCTATGAAGATGAATAGTGACCACCCGACTAGGATTACTACGACTATGCTAGCCACTGCCATCCTGCTCCCCATCGTGGCTGCACTGATTGCATAGACGATGGGTCCGAAAACCGCAGCCGCCTTGCCTATGAAACCGAAGAAACCGAAGAACTCAGTGGACCGAGAAGCAGGTGTGAGCATAGTAAACAGGCTTCTGGCTTGAGCCCCAGCCGTCCCCATTACGATTCCAACCATCATCCCTAGCATTATCCATTGCAGACTCACTCCAAAGTTCAGAGGTTTCCACACGTTGTCTCTAAGCAGGTTTGGCCACCAGTCAGCAAGCTCCCCCTCAATTATTGTCGGGTGCTCGTCGCCAACAGATCGCATACCATCCTGATCGCCTCCTC
>JAZANL010000016.1:0-3805 GCA_036251765.1 Thermoplasmatota archaeon
CCGTTCTGCTTAAGCACGAATCTCTGGTCGTGTAATTACTGCGGCAGTCGCATAGCCTGGCCATTGCGCTGGATTGCTAATCCAGTGGTGTCTCACCTCGGGAGTTCGAATCTCCCCTGCCGCGCCACCAATATTAGGGAGGATTCATTCAAGGGAGTACCCTCAGTTATGCGTGGTTGACATCCCCCTGTTGCCTAGTTGGACCGCTCTGGCTCTTTTTTCCCTCGGGCTTGTGACGTTCTCCTGGCTAATCCTCAGGCATCTCAGACTAAGGCCGTCCAATGACAGGTCGTGGGTAAATGACAACGAAAGACAGGCGGAAGCGGAATTTGATGGTGATGAGGTGACCATCCGCAATGTCAGAGACTTCGAATGGAGGAGTGGGAGAGACTTCGACGAAAGATGGGTCGACATTAATCTGAATCTGAAGGAGGTGGAAAAGATATGGTTCGTTCTAGAGTACTTTGACCCAAAAAGGAGGCAGATGGCTCATACGATAATGAGTTTCGAGATGAGCGATGGAACTAGGCTGGCCTGTTCAATAGAAGTTAGAAGGGAGAGGGGCGAGAGGTACCACCCGATCAAAGGGCTCTTCAGGCAATACGAATTGATCTACGTATGGGCCACGGAAAGAGATGTGATCGGCGTTAGGACCAGATGCAGAAAGAAATCGGTCACACACCTATTCGAGGCAGTGGTCCTAGGGCCTGGGAACGAGAGGAGGATGCTCGAATCATACCTTAGGAGAACCAACAAGCTGCTAGAAAGCCCTGAGTGGTACAACACAATCACCAACACTTGCACCACTAATATCGTTAGGCATGTCAACGAAGTTTACCCTGGCAGAGTTCCCAAGGCCCTAGCGGTACTCCTTCCAGGGCTCAGTCCGAAGATATTGCAGAGGAACAATCTGGTCAGAATGAATGGGACGATAGAGGAGACCTTGCAAAGGAGCATAATCGATGAAAGGGCCAAGTCATGGGACGGAGGTTCTGACTTCGGCGAATGGATTAGGGCCGGCGTGTGACAGTGTTAACACCCCGGACCTTGTGCCATGGGTGTGCTGAATCTTGAACCGATGAATGTTGGAAGGGAGATTCAGTGGTCCCTTCCGCCGTCTAAAAGCCATATGATTCGTTGGTTGGCACTAGCATCTCAGTCTTCTGGATCGATATCGATTAGATTCTCTGAACTTCCTGGTGCAGATGTGTCTTCCATGGCAGATTGTCTGGAGGAAATGGGGACAAGGATCGACCGAAGGGATGGCGAGTGGGTGGTTTCGGGAGTTGGTGACGAGGGGTTACAAGTGCCCAGTCACCCACTAAATTGTGGAAACTCAGGAACTGCATCACGTTTCCTAATGGCCATGGCAACTGGAGTTGAGGGAGGGGCCATCATCGACGGGGATGATTCACTCAGAGCAAGAGATATGTCCGTTTTAGCAGCGGCTCTGAGAGACCTAGGGTGCTCAGTATCTGATGATATGCTTCCACTAATCGTCAAAGGCCCCCTAACGGCCGATTCTACTAGCATAGATCTCAGCCACTCTAGCCAGCCACTGTCGGCGATTCTGATGTCATCCCCATCATTCCCATTCCCTGTGAAGCTGCAAACATACGGGAGGGGAGTTAGCAGAGGTTACTCTCAGATGTCATTCGAGATTGCAAGGATGTGTGGCTCGGAGAATGTCTTCTCATCTGGAACGATGATGATCCTTCCATGGAAAGTGGACATTCCGGATACAATTACCATGCCCCCAGAGGATAGCCTTCTCCCTATTGCAATACTAATATCTAAGCTACATGAGTCAGATTTGCATGTAAGCAACGAACCGAGTCTTAGTCCGGTTATGTTGAGTCTCGAAAATGGTTCGACACTACTGGACCTCAGAGATGAGAGTGACTTGATCTGTCCTGCATCCGCCCTTATGGCAATCGGAAACGGAGGAAGGATAGTAGGAGCCACCCATACAAAGGGAAAGGAGTCAGACAGGATTGAGACTACACTCCACATGCTCGAAGCCTTCAGCATGGATGCAAACGCCACAGAGGATGGTCTGGAGATTCCTGGAAATCAAATCCCCAGCAGACCAAGCCATCCCATTGAAACCCACCAAGACCATCGTCTAGCTATGACGGCCATGGCACTAGCAAGTAGATTCGGAGGGTCAGTAAGAAATGCAGAGATCTCCTCGGTTAGCGATCCTGGGTTCATCACAAGACTCTTGGATTTAGGTGCTTAGATGTCATTCGGGGATAATCTAGGAACGCATTTCCTACTCCTAATTGCCGCCATAATCTGGGGCACAACTTGGGCTGCTGGGAGATTCTTGAGCTTCGGAATCGAGGAGCAGAGCAATGCATCACTAAGTCCTGCAACTTCAGCATGGCTGAGGTATGCGTTCGCTACACTAGCCTTCCTCATACTGTTTTTCTTTAGAAAAAGCTCGCAAGGGTTCCGGATCTTCCCCCCGGACAGAGAATCATGGAAATTCTCGATCTGGCTAGGTATTTTCGGGACCATGTGCTATCAGCTTTTCTTCATGCATGGTATGAAGTGGACGGCGGCGGGAGATGGATCATTGATCATCACACTAAATCCCGTATTCACTGTGCTCTTGGCCTCACCAATGCTGGGCCAGAAGATTTCAGCTAGGATGGCTCTCGGACTCCTAGTAGGAATTTCTGGAGCTGCTGTGGTGATTGGTTGGAGCCCGAATACAGAAATTCCATTCAACCATAGGCTAATGGGCGACCTGATGATCATCTTCGCGACACTAGCCTGGGCGGCTACCAACAATCTAACCAAGATGTTTCTATCTTTGCAGAAAGGAGTGAGCGCTCTTGAGATAGTTGTCTGGTACTCGATAATCGGATGGTTCATGCTCACTCCATGGATGGCGATCGAAATCTGGGAGTCTGGTGTTCCGGAACCTAGTATTGCAGATTGGGGTACTGTAGCTTACCTGGGGGTAGTTTCCACGGTAATAGCTTACGTATTATTCGCCAAGGGCATAGATTCCATTGGGCCAACGGCTGCTTCGTCGTACGTTTTTCTAGTACCAGTTTTCGGCGTTCTGGGAGGTTGGTACCTGCTGGACGAAGAATTGGGGGCATCACTAATCGTCGGATTCACGCTAATTGTGTTCGGAGTTAGAGCCGTACAAAGCGAAAGCGAAAGGCTGAGTCCCGATTGAGTGTTACTTTCCATAAGCCTCATCGTTAAATAGAGGGGGTCGGTGGCGCGCAATCGAGGTAATCTGATGGCACGCAAACCCGCAAAGATGTACAGGCAGATCAAGGGCCAGTCGTTCACTAGGAGGGAGTACACCGGTGGAGTTCCAAACAATAGGATTCTGCGTTACCACATGGGCAACAGGAAGAAGGCAGAGACGGGTGGCTTTCCAGTGGCGATCGAGTTGCGAGCCGATAATGCGTGCCAGATCAGGGACTCGGCCCTAGAGTCTGCTAGACAGGTTGCAAACTCAACTATCAGGGAAGACGCGGGGGCTATGGGCTACGCACTCAGGATGCACACTTATCCTCATCAAATATTGAGGGAGAACAAGCAAGCGACCGGAGCTGGTGCAGACAGGGTTTCACAGGGCATGCGCCTATCATTCGGCAAGAACGTCGGAACTGCAGCAAGAGTCCAGAGGGGGCAGACTGTTATTTCCATCAAGACCGAGGCTGAAAATTACATTGCGGCAAAGGACGCATTGCGAAAGGCGGGTTGCAAATTCCCCACCCCTTGCACCATAAAGGTTGTACAAGGGTCCGAGCATTTGAAGGGCCTAGTGTGAGGG
>JAZANL010000017.1:0-8333 GCA_036251765.1 Thermoplasmatota archaeon
GATGGAGATGCTCTGAGGTATTGGATTGCCCATCGAATCATCCAGAATTGAGTCGAATAGAACGGTAATCTCAGAGGTGGCTGAGTTCCACCCCTTGAACTCAGGATCTGAGCTGGTGATTGAGAGCATTGACAATGGAGTCTCGGCATCGCTTACCAGACCCACGAGTGAAACGGTCTCCGTAGAGTCTATTTTCACCGTGGGGATGCCAACGAAACCTGCATCGTTGCTGCTCAGGACCCGGGGTAGTGCATTGCTGAGTTCGAAGGCCTCGCTTGTTACCAGCCATTCGCTCTGCTGGCCTGAAGCATCCTCCCACATCACTCTGGTGTCGTAAGTGCCGGATTCTGCATTTGGGGGGGTTTGAATCGTGTGGACGTATACCGAATTTGCACCTGAGCCCTCCATCTCCGGTGCGGATATCCAAGAGGACTCCCAGGCATTTTCACCTGACTTTGAGTACTCCATGTGCGGGGTCATCGAGTATATGTCGTCAACCAGATCATTTGGCAAGGCGGACGTCTCGAACTGAACCTTGTCCCCTCGTTCGAAGACGGTCGAACCAGTGGCTGCCGGTTGAGAAGGGATTGGTGGCAAGTCGTGTAGTGCGACTTCATCGACATAGTCGTTTGAGGAGTTTCTATCGCTGCCCATGTCGAACAGCTTTGCCCTGAATGTGGATACGCCGGAAGGTATCGCCTCTAGCTCCGAGGTGTCGAAATCGATCTGATGGAGGAATGAGCCCGCCACCCCTATGTTACCAATTGACCTCCCTCCGAGATAGACCTCATCAGAGCCGCTGATGATGTAGACTCCCAGTTCTCCTCCTTCCGAGTATGATTCCACCCCGTTGTTGGAAACCCTGGTTGATATCTGCAGTATATCCCCGGGGATGAAGCCCGGCATTTGGTTTGTGTTTTCCACCTCGAACTCAAGGATGCCCACGTCAACCAACGGCCCCATGTCAGGGTCTATGGCTACCAGGAATTCGTTGTAGGATGTGTGAGGCCCGTCCATGAGGGCGAATACTGGCCAGAAGTTCTCCCACTGTGTGTTCCCCCCGCCTGCCCTCACCAAACTGAGGGGGGCGACCCAGGTGTGAGATTCCCATGTCCCCTGAGTCAGGGTCAATTCCTGAAATCCGGATTCATCTCCGTTCAGGAGCCATCCCCTCCAGTTGTGGTGTGGTTTTACTCCGTTATCGTAGGAGTCTGCGCCGACCTTCTCGGTTACTGCGCCGTAGACAAAGACGTCTACTGAAGAGTCGGGGCCGACATATATGGCTTCCAGAGTGATTGAGACCTCTTCAGTGCTTGAATTCAGTGACATTGAGAGTTCTAGTTGGAAGTCGTCTGTGGACGAACTCATACATCCCCCATTTGAGAAGTCGCTGTCGTAATAGTTCGTCCCCGATGCCCCTACTTTGTAGCATGATCCAGATTGCTGATCGGCGAAGGAGAAAGTGGGGTAGCCAGATGAGGCCTGCATAATGTGGCTCTGACGATTAATAGGCCCGTCGCTAGGCCATCCGCCGCTACTCGACTCGAAGAATGAGATGAAGGTGAACTCCTCCGGGTTGGAAGTCTTCAGATTGTCCAGAGATGGGGATGCGCTGCTCATGCAAGGGGGGCACCAATGAGCCCCAACGTACTCGCCGAAGACTGTGTGACCGGGGCTTGAAGCATACCACGGTACGACCTCCTGTTCAAGCTCAATCCTCTGGAAATCGGCCTTCTCGGGAGAGTCTACCGTTGCAGAAAGAGGCGTGGCTACCAGGATGATGCACACCCAGAGCGAGGGCTGGAGGAGTAGTCTTACGACCGAAGCCATCGATTTTTCAGAATGTACCGCGAGTATAATCATTCT
Organism: Thermoplasmatota archaeon; assembly: GCA_036251765.1. Lineage (GTDB taxonomy): Archaea > Thermoplasmatota > Poseidoniia > Poseidoniales > Thalassarchaeaceae > UBA36. The sequence continues at coordinate 1,867 of JAZANL010000017.1, forward strand.
CCTCGCCCTATAGGGCGAAATTGTTGGTTGGCGATTGAATGACTTGAAACGTCCGCCTTAACCCGTCGGAATGGGGCGAGAGCATAGGCGAATGGGTTGCATTGAGGGAGGATGACGGGAGGTCGTACCTCGTCCATCGGGTTCCAGGCGAAGTCAAGGTGAAAGGGCTTGGAAGATTCGATGCAGAGAAGATGCTCGAAGGTTATTCTGTGGGAGATCGCATAACGGTTGGGCAGAAGTCACTGTCGATAGTTGACCCAAGGCTACCGGAGGCTAGGAGGAACATGTACAGGAGAGCACAGGTCATCGGTGCCAAAGACGCTGGATTTCTGATTTCGTGGATGGGAATAGGAGTTGGTTCCAAGGTGCTGGAGGGAGGGCATGGTTCTGGGGGTCTGGCGATGCACCTTGCTACCGTGCTAGGTAACTCTGGGACACTGATATCAGTGGAGAATCGCTCTGAGCATGCAGAAGTTGGAGCTGCGAACATGACTCGGCTAGAGCAGATATTACCGGAATTCCCCGACTGGCACCTCATACAAGGGGACCTGGCGGCCGCTAGCAGGGAGGCATCGGGCATTTGCGAAGACCTGGATGCAGTGATAATTGACATGGCGGAGCCTTGGTCGGTACTCTCTGAGATAGTACCGCTCCTTCGGATTGGTGGACGACTGGCGTGCTACTGCCCCACTACCTCTCAGTTGGAGAGGTCATGGGACGAGGTCGAGAGTTTGGGTCTCGTCGTTGAATGGAGTGGAGAGGTCGTTGAGAGGAAGTGGACCAAGGCTAGCAAGGGCGGAGTTAGGCCCGGGAACCAGCCAATTGGACACACGGCTTTCCTCCTCATTTCGGCTAAGACTGCTGAAGAGGAAGAATGATTTGCACTCAAAACCTTTCAAAGGCACAGACCGTCACGTGGCCTCGTGAGAGACAGTTCAAACTGGAAGCCGACGACATATCGGACACATACCATCGGCCAGGTTGTTGAGGGCGGCGAGTCTTTGGTTGGCTCAGAGGTAACCATCGCGGGTTATGCTGAGACTATCAGAGGGAGAGGGGCGATTTGCTTCCTTATGCTCAGGGATGGCACGGGAAGGATCCAAGCATTCCTCAAGAAGGACAACATGGACGAGGAGTTATTCGAGGCCATCCAGTCATCGACTAGGGAGTCGACGATCCAGGTTACCGGGGTGGTCGCCAAGAAGCGGCCCCCGAAGGTTGCAGAAGGTGAGCCTGTCCCGCCTGCCGAATTCGAGGTTAGCGTTGGGTCTGGCGAAATATTGGCCGGGGCTGCGACACCACTCCCGGTGGGAGTCACTGACGAAGTCAACGTCGGACTAGACGTTAGGCTGGACAATAGGCACCTCGACCTAAGGAGGGCCCATGTCAATGCAATGTTCCAACTCAGGAGCAAGGTTCTCCAGTATGGCAGGGAGCACCTAATCTCAGAGGGGTTCCAAGAAATAAACTCTCCAAAGATCATCGCCGCAGCGGCGGAGGGCGGGACAAATCTGTTCCCCATGAAATACTTCGAGACGGATGCATACCTCTCGCAGAGCCCCCAACTGTACAAGCAGCTAGCGGTGCTCGGGGGTTTGGAGAGGGTCTTCGAGATAGGCGCGGCATTCCGGGCAGAGAAGCACGACACTTACAGGCATCTGAACGAGTTCGTATCCTTCGACATCGAAGGAGCATGGATGGATGACGAGGACGTCATGGGCGTTCAGGAGAGGATGATCCACCATATCTGGAAAGAGATAGCGAAGAGCGACATGTCGCTGATTGGCGTGGTGAACGAATACAGGGAATCACAAGGAAAGGAGCCAGTAACAGTAGAGGCTCCCGAGCTACCATTCCCGCGCATACCATACTGCGAGGCTATCGAGATTGTGAAGTCTGGAGGGGGAGAAATCCAGTGGGGCGACGATATAGAGAGCCATCATTGTGACATCATCGCAGCCAAGTATCCTGGGTTCCACTTCATACCCCGATGGCCCATGTCCATGAAGCCGTTCTACATTCATCACAAGGAGGGCGAGGATGGTTCCGAGGGAGGGCAACTGAGTCGGGGATTCGACCTAAACTTCGGTCGTGACGAAATGACCAGCGGGGGAGCGAGGGAGCACAGGGTTGAGGTCTTGGAGCAGAATCTCAGAGACGTTGGCCTCGATCCGGCTGACTTCACATTCTACACTGACGGATTCAGGTACGGCGCCCCTCCACATGCTGGGTGGGGGCTGGGCGTAGCTAGGTTGTTGATGGTACTAACCGGAGCGGGCAACGTGAGAGAGGTGGTTCTCTTCCCCAGAGACAGGAGCCGAGTCACCCCGTAGGGCTGTGACTTAGAAAATATCAGGGACAGCATTTATCCATGTGCACGCCCATGACTGGCACATGAAGGAAGAGCCGGGGCAGACGGTCGTCGAAACCTTGGGTGGACAGGACCTGAATCTAGACGGTTCCGTGATCAACCTAGCCATCGTGGGCAGCAGTAGGTTCTACGACTTCGAGGTCTTCGAATCTGCCTTGGAGGAGTGGATTTCCGAGAACACGTACCCAGACCTAATCATCGTCGGCGGGGCTAGTGGAGTAGACTACATGGCGGAAAGGTGGGCGGACAACAACCTGATTCCGATAGCAATCTTCTCCGAGGAGTGGGATGACCCGCTGAGGAGCCTGATAGATAGGAACAGGGGCGAGGCGCCCAACTCCCTCACCGAGAAGATCCTCTCCTCCGCCACACACATCCTGGCAATGCCTTCTCCGACCAGCAAGTGGACGAGGATAGTAATCGAGAGGTCCGAGTCCATGGGGGTTCCAACGAAAATCGTAGAAGTCGAGTAGCGGCTAGGCTATGCCTTTGTTCCGATTAGTACGAGAGTCCCGGACCAGTCTTCCTTGGAGCAAAATTGGTGTGTCTCGACATCCTTGAAACCTGCATCCTCCAGCCCAGACCGCCACTCTTCAATCGAAAGGGTGGTCATGGGGACTCCGAGTGAATCTGGCCAAGAAATGCTGGCCTCGTTCTCGATGTAGTGATCAAGGCCGATTGCTACTGAACCTCCACTCGAGAGCCAGTGATCATGCATTGTCTGGAGGAAGTCCAACGGTTCCTCTAGATAGTAGATGAACTCCATACTCAGGATCAGGTCCACATTTTCCTCTGGCTTCCACCCGGGGAGTTTTCCCACGATATAATCGCCCTCGGGATCTATTGACTTTGCCTTGCTGACCATTTCTTCGGAGCCATCCACCCCTGAACTGCGATAGCATCCTGGGAGCCTGGCCATCCTCCTCACGGCCCATCCGTTTCCACAGCCGACGTCTATTGCCGAGAATCTGTCTGGGGTCCGGCCGATCACTGCAGCCACCATCTCATCTACGCTGGGGGAGTGCCCCGCCTCCATACCCTCGTCCCTGCCTATTCTGGCCCACTCCCCAAACAGGGCAACGGCTGATCTTTCTGCCATGCCAACCTGTCTGAGTACTCGTTTATCATCAGTCGTACTCGTTCCTCTCACTAGGATCCTCACTGAAGTACTGAACAAATTCGTATTCGTTTCCATCATGGTCGAAGAAATAGTATCGGTGCCTATGAGGGTGGTCCAGATATGTGGCTCCCTGTTTGTAGCCGGCCTCCTGCATGCGCTTGGCCAACGCTTCTGCATCAGTGACGACGAATCCCATGTGATTCAGGCCCGGATGAACATACGGCTTGTGGGGGCCCTTCTCGGTAGCCCCCCTATCCTCTATGCAGAGATAGGATTCATCGGTACCCACGTGTACCCAGCGCTGCGCTTTCTCCCCGCCTCCCCCTCCTCGGATGCTGAACTCGGGCATAGCGGTCAGTAGGAATCTAACTGTCTCATCCACATCTGTTGATGTCATGTTTAGGTGCTCCAGGAATGGCTTCATGTAAATGCGAGGGAGAACCTGACTTATGTTGCCACCGGTGGAAGGGGCGAGTGACCTCGTGACCCATATGCATCGAAATTGCGTTTTCTGGCCCACTACGCCTCTTTCATAACCCAAAGTCCCCGGGAGGGGGCGTGGAAGGGACATTTGGAGTTGTTATGGTGTTCCTTGGGGCATACCTCTTCTGGGAGCCCAGCTACTGGAGAAAATCAGGGCGCAAGGCCAAAGGGTCACCGCTCAAGGGAAAAATTTCTAGCGAATTGGGCGGGGCCGTGATGGCTTCTATTCGACCGATGTCAGTTCCCAGCCAGGGGCTCAGGATTTACAGGTTATTCGGGGTGATCGGAGGGATGTTTGGGCTTTTTGTGGCATCAGAATTGGTAATTCCGCATTTGGATTTCCCTCCGGATATGGTTAGGGCCGCATGCGTAGTTGTCGGATTCGGTTTTGGATACATAATCCCCCGGGTCGCAGAGAACTACATCGTAATCGGAGGACCTCCGCTAACGGTAGTCCTCGGTTACGAATACCTGCTTTACAAGAGGGGTATCGACATTCTAGAGATATTTTCCGATGTTCCAATAATCTCAGAGATTACGCATCCTGTCCTCTCTAGCATCCTCCTTGTTTCTACAACCTTCCTGACGCTCACCTTCAGGATGTATTTGAGGCAGGTATTGCCCATCCTCATGTCCGGACTACTCTCTGGCGGCCTGATCGGGAACGGGTGGGCTATCTACAAGTCGGGTTCTTTCCCTGATTCAGCAGTAGAAATAGAGATGCAAATATCTGCTATAGTAGCACTGAGTAGCATCTCTTTACAGATGTTCGTCAAGTATTACGGCAGAGACATGAGCATCAAGAAGGAGAAGGCTAGGGCCCGGGAAAGGAGAGTCAACAAGAGGACGGGGGACATGCTGATCCTGAGATGCCCATCTTGCTCCGAAGAGTCCCCGCACAAGATAGTCAACAGGAAAGAGTCTGAGAAAGGTTTCGAGGTTCTGGTAAATTGCAGGGGCCTGAATCAGTTCGATGAAGTGTGCAACTTCCACCACACCGTGATCGAGCTTCCCCGGCAGTGAACTATTACGAGAAGAGTCATCGCTTCTGTTTTCGGCGCCAACAAAATTCATTTGCCACTGATGCTGGATACTGTCTATGACTGAGTACAGCCTACGAGCCAAACTGATCACCGAATTCATCGGGACCTTCTTCCTGACACTGACCATATGCCTAGCGGTAGTGTTCGGGACCGTCGATTCAGAGTTCGCACCGTTCGCGATAGCATCGACGCTGATGGTGATGATATACGCGGGAGGACATGTATCGGGTGCGCACTACAACCCCGCTGTGACTGTCGCGATCTACCTCCGGGGCTCTTGCGAGAAGTCCGATATCGCCCCATATATCGCCTCCCAGATAGCAGCAGCGACCATGGCGGCCGTAATTGCTTCGGAAGTGTTCATGCCTGGCGAATCGGGAGGCGAGGAAATGGTGATGGAGACGGTCCCCGCACTAGCAGCGGAGTTGGTGTTCACCTTTGCGCTAGCCTATGTGATACTAAACGTCGCCACCTCGGAATCTACCGAGGGCAATGGGTACTACGGTGCCGCCATAGCATTAGTAGTTCTAGCCGGGGCCCTCACCGTGGGTTCAATATCCGGTGCATCATTCAACCCCGCGGTATCCGCATCCCTGATTGTGGCAGGGGGCCTCGGAGTCGCCGACTCCTGGATTCACTTCGCCCCCCAGATTGCAGGTGGGGCCTTAGCAGCGTTTGTTTTCAAGGCCCAGCAGAATTAGGAAGTCCGTGGAGAGATTAGATGAAGCTGATTCTCGTTACCAAAGAGGACTGGAGGAATGCCAGCCTAGGAGTCAGGCTATTCAATGTGATTTTTGATGCGGCTAACTTACTTGTCATCGTGGTCATCATTCTAGAATTTCTCGATTGGATTGGATTGATCTAGTAATCATTGACTCTTCTCTGGAAGCAATACCTCAGAGGGGGGTATTCTGTTCGCTTCAAATTTGTTTACTTGGCTTTGACTTGGGTATCCGACACATATCCCGCAAAGAAGGGAGTAATTCTTGCCAATCTCGAACTCCTTTCGAACCGCGTCTTCCCAAACTGCGACGGAGCCTTGAGCGCAGGTCCCCAATCCTTTCGAATGGGCTGAGAGCATTAGATTCTGCATGAAAAGTCCAGCATCGGAGGCTGCGAACTTGCCCAGGCTTTTGTGGGTGAACAAGAACAATTCCACGGGTGCACCGAAGAATTCGTAATTCCTCGCCCAGAACGCATCCCTGGCATCTTTGTCATCCCTGTCAATTCCCATGTGGGTGAACAATTCCCTGCCGATTCTTTGGGATCTTGGCAGCAAATCCTTGTGATATCTTTTGAGAACTAACCAATTGCTAGTGGGCAAACCTTTCCTACGAATTAGAGCCTTTATTTTCCCGATTAAACCCTCTCCTTGTCCTGTTTTGACTAACTCGAATCGACTTAGAAATTCCGCGGACAAACGTTCCCTGACCTCGCCTTCAGCTACTGC
>JAZANL010000018.1:0-11174 GCA_036251765.1 Thermoplasmatota archaeon
TCTGCGCCTCGTTGACCTCCACCGTTACCTGGCCTACACCATCGGCGGCAATCCTGAGGTAAACTTGCCCCTTGGACCCTATCGCCTCAGGGAGGTCTACGGTCCCGTCCTGCTGGAGGTTGACGAATAGTTCGAACAGTTTCCCCGTGGCGTACATGGAGGCACTTCCGGCTATCGCTCCTGCTATGATGGCCGGTGAAGGGCCACCTCCAGACTTTGTCACGTAAAGTCCTGCTAGTCCGAAGAACATCAGGAAGGCCATAATGCCCTGGAAAGTGAGTGCCTTGAATGACGCATCGGCACCCATGTCGACGTCAATTCCGAACATCCCATCGAAAATGTCGGTGGCAATTCCACCAATCATCAGCAAGAAGAAGTACAGGACGAACAGTATCCCCCCGACCAATGCGCTTGCCGCGAATAGCATGTCAACACCCGTAACATCCCCAAGCCCTACCAACTCGAACAAACTGAACTCTACCATGTACTCTGCGTGTGAAGTCTAAGTTTTGACTTGTTCGGCGAAAAGGACCCTGTCCCGTCATTTCCTAGAAAATAAAACTCCCATGTAGCGCTCTAGGTTCAGGATAGGGCCGAGCGATAGTCCTACTATGACAAAGGAGATGGTGAGTGTCGTATCGGAGCTGAAGCTGAATAGTGATTCTAGCATCGTGTATGAAAGAATCCCTATCAGAAAGAGAAGGACTGGTATTGCAGCCCTCCTGAAGAAGATGTGGTAGCCGAAGAGTTGGTCGAAAGCAGGGTTTCCGATCGCCTTGTCGACTATGTTGTCTTCATCCCCGGCGGGCATTATTCCTCAACTCATCTATGACATTGTTGCTAGCCACTGGAAGAGCCCGAAGATGGTCATCACTATAGGGATTGAATACCATGCTGCCTTCACTGGCTTTGATGAATTATCCACGAGTTCCTTCCTCCCCGTAGCGGGATCTGTTTGGAGTATGGTCTTCTCGGCCTTGCTGTAAAGTTCTGAGAACTCAGATTCGTTTCGAGCGATGAATAGCAGGAAGTAGAGTCCGAGTGCCATTGTTCCTCCTCCCGTTGCCTGTATCATCCACGCAATCCAATCGGCGGTATTCTCATTATCCACCAGGGCATTTCCAATCATTAGCTGCGCTATTCCCATCATGAACCAAATTAGGGAGTCCCTTCGTGCCATGATTTAGTAGAGTGGAAACCCCCTCTTGAATTTGACCCCTGCATGAGCCTGAATCAACCGCCTCTGCTCTTCGGCCTAGTTTCCCAGATGGCCCATGTCCCCTTCGCAGTGGCAGCTAGTTTCCCATCTCCAGTGACTAGCCTCCCCTCGACGTGAGCGATGTTCCTGCCTCTCCTGACGACCTCGGCAGTAGCCACAAGGTGGTCCCCCTGGTTTACGGCATTCAGGTAGGATATGTCGAGTTGTGCCGTGGCGCACCACTCTTCCTTGGAGATCAGGGAGACCAGGGTGCCTCCCATTGACGTGTCTAGGAGTGTTGCGTGGACCCCACCATGGGCCATCCCACCCATGTTAAGGTGCTTCTCGCCGACGGTTAGCTCCACCACGCATGATCCCTCGCTGAAGTCGGTGATCTCCATGCCAAGAGACTCCGCGAGATTGTTCAGTCTCGGCATGTTTCCCTCGACGCTCATTCTGATGCCTCCCCGGTCTGAACGGCCCAGAGCCTTGCATAGAGGCCTTCCTGGGATAATAGCGCGTCGTGGCTCCCCATCTCCGTAATCTCCCCCCTCTCCATCACTGCGATTGTATCTGCGTTCCTGACCGTAGACAGCCTGTGAGCGATGATCAATGTGGTCCTGTCGCGGGAAATCCTCTCTATGGACCTCTGCAACGCTGCCTCGGTCTCGTTGTCCACGTTGCTGGTTGCCTCGTCAAGGACCAGTACGGGGGCGTCCTTCAGGACTGCGCGTGCGATGGCTATCCTCTGTCTCTGGCCACCAGATAGGCGGTGCCCGTCCTCCCCGATGTTGGTGTCCCATCCCTCTGGTAGCTCGTCGATGAAGCCTATGGCCTCGGCGATTCGGGCAGCCTCTACCATCTCCTCCTCGGAAGCGTTTGGCCTTCCATATAGCACGTTGTCCCTCACAGTGCCGGGGAATAGAGTGGTGGTCTGGCTGACCAATGAGATGGCACCCCTGAGGGAGCCGAGCCTGAGGCTCCTGACGTCATGCCCATCCAGAGTGACCTTGCCCGCTATGGGATCGTGGAACCTGAGGAGGAGGCGGACGAGAGTGGTCTTGCCCGAACCAGTGGCCCCGACAAGGCCAACTGTCTTTCCGGAGGGGACCTCTAGGTCAATTCCCCTTAGCACGTCCTCTCTTCCGGGGTAGGTGAACTGGATGCCCTCGAACCTGATTCCCCCCTCCACGTCGTCAATACTGGTCTCGCCCTCGACGACTCCTACCTCTGTGTCGAGAAGGTCCAGCACCCTTGTGGTGGATGCAAGCGCCCTCTGGTAAAGGTCGAACGTCTCTCCTAGCCTGGTCAGGGGCCAAAGGAGCCTCTGTGTGATGAACACTATCACAGAGTACTCGCCGAGCCCTATCTTGCCTTCGAGGGCGTACTTCCCACCCACCAGGAGGTTGGCCGTGAAGGCGAAGAGGATGGCCATCCTGATCAGTGGAACGAATGAGGCAGAGAGGCGAATTGCCGACCTGTTTGCGTCTCTGTAGGACTGCGAGGCGTCGCTGACTCTCTGAGCCTCCCTCTCCTCTGCAGTGAACGACTTGATCGTAGTAATCCCCTGTAGGTTGTTGTTCAAGATGGCATTGAGCTCGGCGACCTCCTTGCGGACCTCGGTGTATCGGACGCCTATCCTCCTCTGGTACAGGAACGAGCCGCCCACTATCACCGGAACCGGGATGATGGCTAGGAGAGCTACTTCCGGTGCGAGGTAGAACATTATCCCACTCACGACTATCACTGTCGTACCGACTTGCAGGAGGTCGTTCGCCCCGTGGTCAAGGAACCTCTCCAACTGGTTGACATCGTCGTTCATGATGGCCATCAGGCCACCGGTGCTCTGCTCGGAGAACCACTGCATCTCGAGGTCCTGGATGTGCCTGTAGGCATCCATCCTGAGCTCGTGTTGCGCCGTCTGCGCGAGGTTCCTCCAAAGCACCCCATAGAAGTACTGGAAGAGTGATTCTAGTACCCAAATAGCGACCGTTATCCCTGCTAGGACCTGGAGCTGGACCCAAGGTTCGGTGTATCCGTATTCAGCCAGGAATGACTCCTCCTGCTGGTGGACCACGTCGATGGCCATGCCAATCAGAACTGGCGGGGCGAGGTCCCATATCTTGTTCAGGACCGAGCATATCGATGCAAGTATGATCGTCCCCCTCTGGTCCCTCATCTGGGTCATTAGTCGAGCAAGTGGGTGACGTGCCTCGGACATGTATCTCGCTAGGACTAATCGCCTTCAATCCTACCGAAGAGAAATCAAGGAACTTCGTAGTGAGATTCACCGAGAAAGAGGATGGTTTAATCGACTGAGTTGCCGGAGGCCGTTTCATGCTACCTTCATTCAATGTCCTAGGGGGAGATTTGGAGCCATGCTCGATGGATCCGCTGACGGGTTGGTACAGGGACGGATGCTGCAATACCGACAGGAGCGACAGGGGGCTACACACGGTTTGTTGCGTCGTTACAGAGGAGTTCCTGGAGTTTGCACGCTCCCAGGGGAACGATCTGATTACCCCTGTGTCCCAGCACAGTTTCCCCGGACTTTCCCCGGGAGATAGGTGGTGCGTCTGCGCGCAGACCTGGCAGGATGCAGCTTCGGCAGGAGTGGCATGCCCAGTGTCCCTTTCTGCTACTCATGAGGAGACTTTGCAGATAGTGGATCTGGAGCTTCTGAAGGAGCATGCTCTGGAAGAGTGAGTCGCCCCCTTGATCATGTAAAAACAAAGAATTGAAATGTTGGTGGATGTGATTTCTATATGATGAAGAGCCGTGTTTTGTACATTACCATCCTCCTAATGGCATCGACTTTGTCGGGTTGTTTGGGTTCTGATGTTGCTGATGAGGAGAACCCACGAGACGATGAAATTGTTATCGATGACACAGCAAGAGAGCCGAGTACCCCAGATGCATTGACTGGGAGGTGTGACGGGGCAGAGAACGAGACGTCGACGGTGGACGGCCAGGCCTATGTTTGCAAAGATGGCATGTTGGAACCACTCTACCCGGTTAGTAACGAAACAGTAGACGAGTTATACGGCCCGGAGTTCGTTCCTTCGTGCAACATTACTGCTTCTGAGGGGATGAATGTCACCTCCAATCCACAGGAGTGGCCGGTAATTAGCAGTGGGGCCTGGCTGGATATCCCGGGACTGTCAAGCGTTTACTATCAGAATTCTATCTCCCCCATGGTAGGATGGGATTCCGTAAACGTAAATGGGAGCCCCGAGTCAAATGACAGCGAGTCTGGGAGAGACGTGGTAGTCTCAACCGGGCTAGACTGGGGTTGCGGGTACGAATACGAGGTTAAGGTCCCCGTCGGGTACGATCCGGAGGTCAGCTATCCTGTGATGATGTTCCTACACGGCGGCGTTACATCGTCTGGTTTAGAGTTCTATTTCAGGTTCCTAACGGGAAATTTCTACATGCCAGCGGATGATAAGTACATCATCGTCCAGCCTGCGAAAAAAGAGGTAGACTGGGACCCTAAGAAGGCCCTAGACGTTCTAGAGGATGTGAAGTCTAACATGAACGTAAATGACTCACGGGTCTACCTAACGGGGCTAAGCATGGGAGGCAGGGGGACTTTCATTCTAGCAGCGGCGCTACCGAATTACTTCGCGGCCCTAATGCCCCTTTCACCTCACCACGACCCGTTTCCATACACCGAGTTGGCCGAGGATGTCGCACATATTCCGATCTGGATGAGTCATGGTGACTCTGACAACACCTCTTCCTACGAAATGGCGGCTGAGATGGCAACACTGCTAGAGGAACTGGATGCTGACATCGAGTTTCGCACTGTAGTTGGCGGTGAGCACGGGGGTTGGTTTGGAATATATATCGACTCAGAGGCAATGGGTTGGGTCCTATCGAAGACTAGGGTGATGCCCGAGTCATCTAGCTCTTGAGGGCAGCCCAAACGGACCAGAGTCCAAGCATCGCTGCTGCGAACCATGCCACCTCTAGGATGAAGAATGCCCATTCATCGATCAGGTAGGCCCTAATTGCGAGCAGTCCAGAGCCCAAAGCCATCAGCCCCAGGTATGGGGAGGCCTTGCTGTGCAGTATGTCCCGAGTCTCCAGAAAGAACGCACTCAGTATGAGGACCATTCCCAAGTAGGCTATGGCCTCACTATGTGCGAAGTCAAGCAATGCCTCATACACGGAATTTCACCTTCATTCGAAAGCCAGAGGTAGGTAAGTCTAGCGGTTTTTCGGGGACGAAATTGAGCGACTCTTGTACTCCGAGTAGTTTCCCGGCCATACCACAATGCTGCCATCGCCCTGCAAGTCCCAGATGGTATCGCAGACCTTGTCCAGGAAGTAGCGATCGTGGCTGACGGTGATAATCCCGCCGTCGAACTCGCTAAGTGCCATCTCTAGAGCCTCCTTTGCATCGGTGTCGAGGTGATTCGTAGGCTCGTCCAGGAGGAGCATGTTGTTCTCCTCCAGAAGAAGACGGAGCAATGCAATCCTAGCCCTCTCCCCACCGCTGAGTTTGCTCAGCGCGGTGGACACCATCTCCTTGGTGAACTGGAACTGGCCGAGCAACGCCCTCATTTCTCCGTAGTCCATCCTCGGCTTCAGGCGTCTGACCTCCTCGATTGGAGTTAGGTCGAAGTCCAGTGTTCTGTGATCTTGATGGAAGTACCCGATTTGGACCCCAGGGCTAATTTCGATCTCGCCGGAGACTAGTTCTAGGTCGCCGGTGATGAGACGAAGGAGCGTCGTCTTTCCTGCTCCATTGGGTCCAATTACTCCTATCTTCTGACCTCTCCTAACACTAACTCCGACGTCCTCCAGTATGGGTCTCGGGAGGGATTCGAAGGACAGGTTTGCCTCTCGGAACTCCAGGACATCTAGGCTGCTCTTCTCGGCTGACTGAAGGTTGAACTTCAGGCTCTGTCGCTTCCTCGGCTTTATCGACTTTAGCCATTTCAACTCCCTCTGGGAACGAGTGATCATGAAGTGCTTCTGAGATACTGACTTGTCGAATTTGTTCGACCTCTTCATCGACTGCATTGCCCCTTGCAGCCTCTTAATCTCCTTCTGGGTCTTCTCTATCCTGTCATTGAGTGTCTGTAGAAAGATCTCCTTCTGCTTCAGGTAAGATGTGTAATTTCCAGGATACCCCTTGATGTGGGCATCCTGTATCTCAACTATGTTGTTGCAGACCCTGTCGAGGAAGTATCGGTCGTGGCTGACGATCATGAGTGCTCCCTCGAATCTGTTGAGGAACTTCTCCAGCCACTCCAGGGTGTTGAAGTCCAGGTGATTAGTGGGCTCGTCTAGGAAGAAGACATCGATCTCATCAAGACCGACCAGTTGCCTGGCCAATGCGACCTTGGCCCTCTCACCCCCAGATAGGGAGTGCAGGGGGACCTCCATGGAGCTCTGATCAAGGTTCAGGGCCTTGAGTATCTCAGTCGCGTGGCCAGCTACGTCACCCCCACCAGAGCGTGCCATTAGGCTCTGCAGCTCCTGGTACCTATCCATGGTGGGTTGCCAGTCCCCGTCGTAGAAAGAGGGGTCCTCCATCCTCCGCTCGATGTCGGAAATCTCCTCCTCCAGCTCCAGGAACTGCCTCCCCCTGCGATTGAGTTCCTGGCCGAGTGTCGCCTCGTCGTCTATGTCCCTGACCTGAGTTAGGAAGGCAAGCCTTAGAGCGGGTGCGAACTTGATGTCCCCTACGTCCTGGTCTTGGTTGCTAATAGTCCTGAGCAAGGTGGTCTTCCCCGACCCATTGTGCCCAATTACGCCGATACGGTCGCCTTCGTCGATTCGAAGATTGACCCCCTCGAGAACGGTCAGTGGACCGAAGGCCCTGTGCACCTCCTCGAGTCTAATTAGCTCCCTAGCCACACTCTCCGCGAGAGCCCCCCCTACAAGTCAATTTGCTTACAAGATTTTATTATCGGCATTCATTACCAACTTGTATGGCTTTTTGGCCAAGAAAAATTCTTGGAAGAGTCGTTTCGAGGCTGCGGGCAAAATTCAACGAGGAATGGATGGAGGAACTAGACTCCCCGTGGGTTATTGCTGAGTTGGAAAGTGGCCTGAGAGTATGGTGTAACCTGATTGATCAGGTATCCAAGTCGGTACTCAAGGGCGACTACTCGCCCACAATAACTCAGTTGATCCAGAAGCACTACATCCCGGGGACTACCTTCTGCGACATAGGGGCGAATATTGGCTGGTTTACGTTGGTAATGGCTCAAGCAATCGAAAAGGATGGTTCGGATGGGAGGGTGATTGCGTTTGAGCCCCAGCCAGACGTGGCATCCAGATTGCGTGGAAGCATCCAAGAAAACGGCTTCGGAGATGTTGTAGATCTATTCGAAATCGCACTAAGTGACGTGGTCAGGGAGTATTCCATGGTGAGAGAGAACACGAATATCGGAGGAGCTACCATCAGTGAAAGTGGAAGTAAGCACAAGAACGAAATGAGTGGAATCCAATCCTGCTTGTTCGATGAATTGTACCATGACTTCGGGGAGGTCTCAGTAATGAAGATAGACATCGAGGGTTCGGAGATGAATTTCTTCAGGGGGGCTAAGAATTTCTTTTCTGATCAGAGTCCGGTACTAGTAACAGAGGTGCACAATCGCAAACTGGCAGAGGTGTCAAACAGCAGTGCAGAGGAGTACCTTGAGACGATAAGGAGTTGTGGCTACAATATCTTCGAAGTCAGGGAAGATCTCGATCTAGTTGAGTTGGATTTTGGTAAATTCAAGAGTAGGCCGATATTCGACGTGTTGGCAATCCCGAATTAGAAATCTCACTAGGCCTTCTTTGGTTGTCCTCGATTTCTCGCCTTCCTCTTATCCTTGTACTTGACAGTCTGCTTACCCTTGTGCTTCCCCTTGTGCTTCCCCTTCCGACGGCCGTTTCGATGGCCGTTCCTGTTTCCTTGGTTCGATGAACGGTATTGCTTGCTCTTCCTAGACCTGCGAGCCCTCTTGTTGTTCTTCGGACCTCTGGTATTTCCGCCCCCCTTGAACTTCACAGGGGGTGCCATTACGAACTCACGCTCCTCAAGTATTTCGACATCCGGCTCTGTGAATCTGCACTTGATTCCAACCTCTTCCTGGATCCTCTTGTACTTCCTATTCTGGGACCTCTGAACCAAGGAGACCACGGTTCCAGTAGAGCCAGCTCTAGCAGTCCTGCCGCTGCGATGCTTGTACGCCTTACCATCGTCCGGGGGATCGAAGTGGATGACGCAGTTCACGTCTGTAACGTCTATTCCTCGTGAAGCCACATCCGTAGCAATCAGGACACGGGAACGCCCGGCGCTGAACTTCTGCATCGAACGGTCCCTCTGCTTCTGGTTCATCCCCCCATGCAGAGTGGTGAAAGATGAGCCGATCTCGCTCATCTCATCTCCTAGTCGGTTTACTCCCGCCCTAGTACGGCAGAAAATTATGCTTCGGCCGCATTTCTCCGTGATGTAAGCAGAGAGGTCCGCCTTGCCCCGTGAGTTGATCTTCCAGAACAGGTGCTGCATGCTGTGCATGCTAACTTCCTCAGGACCAATGCCTATCCTAGAAGGGTCAGTCTGGTATGACTCGACTATCTCAGCGACATCGTCGTCTAGGGTGGCGCTGAAGAGAATCGTCTGCCTTTCTGGGTTGCACTTGTCCAGTATCGAGCAAACTGGATCCATGAATCCCATGTCAGCCATCCTGTCGGCCTCGTCTAGGACTACTATCTCGACGTCATCTAGTGCGAGTGCGTCTCTGTCGAGAAGATCGATCAAGCGCCCAGGACAGGCCACTAGGACCTCGACTCCCTGATTCAGCCTCCTTAGTTGTCCCTTGTATGGGGTTCCACCGTAAACAGAGAGTACGCCCATTCCAGCTGACCTAGCCAGTGGTCCGAGGACCTTGCGAATCTGCTCTGCCAACTCTCTGGTTGGGGTCAGAATCAATGATGTTGGGCGCTTTGACTTGGCCTTCTTGGTCCGTGATATCAAGGGAAGCCCGAAGGCCAGAGTCTTGCCCGAGCCCGTTGGCGCCCTGCAGCAAACATCCCTACCCAGCATGGCATCCGGAATCGCCTCACGTTGAACCTCGAAGGGTTCCACTATCCCCTCCTCTCTCAAAACGTCGACCAATGCTGGCTCGACCCCTAAGTCTGAAAATCGAACCAAGTCACTCCTCTAATCGGCCGCGCCATCCACTCCCTATTTAGTATGGAGAGTAGGAAATGAATCACTTAGGTGTGCAGTAACTGAATTCGGTGAAAGCCGGGAGCCGATGGTCAGAGCGACTTACGATTCAGTTCGGAGAACAGTTGTGATGGAATTTCGCTCTGGACTCGCATCCTCGAGCCGTTTGGATGCTCGAACCCCAATGAAGATGCGTGTAGGCAGAGCCTGTTCACGCTGGCCTTACCACGACCATAACGAGTGTCTCCTGAAACGGGGCAACCCATGTCGCTCATATGGAGCCTTATCTGGGCCCTCCTTCCGGTATCTATCTTGATTCTTATCAGGGTGTGAATCGGGCCGGTCTGCTCGATACTCCAGTTGGTTATCGCCTCCTTCCCTCCCCTCTCGCCCTTCTGAATCAGTCGGACTCGCTTGTCCCTTGTCTCCTTGACTCGTGCCCTCTGGACACCGGATTTCGTGCTCGGCTTCCCGAACACGACGGCGTGATATATCCTCTCCACTGATCGATCCTTGAACTGCCGCTGTAGAAAATCCCTCACCTTGGTTGACTTTGCCAGAATTAGGCATCCAGAGGTCTCCCTGTCTAGACGATGAACTAGGTGGACCCGGGTAGAGGAGTTCTTCGAAGACCAAATCAGCGCACGGTCGAACATGGTGTCCGACTCTCCCCTAGGAGTGGCGACCGATAGTAGTCCAGCCGGTTTGTTGACGACCAAGATTTCGGAGTCGTCGTAAAGCACCTCTGGTTCGGGGATTCCATCGGACCCCTTCCTATCTGGGGCATCCCCCTCCGAACGAGAAAGGGTCTCCACTATGGAGCCCTTGTTGACGGTCTCCTTGGCACGTGATGCCTTGTTTCCATCTACTAGAACCCGGCCGTGGTCAATCATCCTGCGGAGAGAGTTCTTCTTGGCGGTTGGATGGAGGACGGATAGGACATCTATCAGGTTCCCCTTCTCCTCCGCTTCCATTCTGGGGTTCGCCATGAGAGGGGCATAGGGAGTGGGCAATCAAGTTTGACTGAGGGTTTCTAGACTAACACCCATCTGTGAAATAGTCGTTCTGTTTGGGCTGGTTCATGAAGTGGGGAGAGGAGATGATTGGAGATCAGAGTGGGAAAGTAGCCATAGTAACTGGATCAAACACTGGCATAGGATTCCACATGGTGAGAGCCCTGGCTTCTAAGGGTGCAACCGTAATCATGGCATGCAGGGATGCTGAGAAAGCTGAGGTTGCTATGAGAAGGATACAACAGGAGTTCCCCGGTTCGGATGTTTCTGCTTCAGTCCTTGATCTAGCGGACCTATCCAGTGTGCATTCATTCTCTGAGGCCTTCTCATCGAGTACTGATCGCTTGGACATCCTGATCAACAATGCTGGAGTAATGATCCCGCCGAAGTCAAGGACGAAGGATGGTTTCGAGTTGCAGTTCGGAACAAATCATCTGGGTCACTTCGCACTAACCGGTCATCTGTTGCCGGTTCTAGAGAAGACCAGCAGAAGCAGGGTTGTGACTGTCTCGAGCATTGCCCATAACCCGGGCGTCATAGACTTCGAAGACTTGCACGGAGACAGGAAGAGGTACAACAAGTGGGGTTTCTACTCCCAGAGCAAGATTGCGAACCTGATCTTCTCACTCGAGTTGTCAAGAAGGCTGGAGAGGAGCGGTTCTGGAGTCTCGGCGATAGCCAGTCACCCCGGATACTCTGCTACTGACCTGCAGAGGCACTCGCTGTTCTGGAGATTCCTGAATCTGGTAGTGGCCATTCCTGCCAAGAGGGGGGCTGAGGCGAC
>JAZANL010000019.1:0-3278 GCA_036251765.1 Thermoplasmatota archaeon
TCGTGGTCGCAGGCCTTCACTTGATACTCTTCCAGACCGGTGCAGAAACCGACAACCCCTTTGAGGTGATACTCAGGGCCCGATGGGTTCTCCTAGCGGGTGCTTTGTTCGGCCTGCTCCAGATAGGCGCTTGGTACCTCTTCACCTTGGTCATTCCTCAAGAGGACCTTTTCGCAAAGCACGGATTCAACACCGACCAGGCAATCGACATGCGCAGATCGTGGATTTTCGCCGGGATTCTAGGGACAATGATGTTCATGATGCTAATGAGCGTGTTTGTGTTTTACGGGACCAACATCCTGTTCGACCAATGGAACTACTTCGGACTCCTCGTCATCGCAGCCCTGATGTCCCCTCTGCTTGCACCGGCCTTGCTCATAGGGCAGGAGGAGGCCAGAGTTAGGAGGAGGGACGAGGCATTCCCAGAGTTCATCCGGGCTTTCGGCGGCACTGCACAGGCAAGGGCACAGGAGCCGAGTGCAATGGTAAAGGCTCTCTCAGGCATCGACTTCGGAGCACTTGACGACTCTATCTCGAATCTCGAGAAGAGGCTCTCGATGAGAATCGACAGCGATTACTCATGGGACTGGTTCGCAGCGGACAACAACTCGATGCTAGTTTCAAGATTCACCAGGGTCTTCATCGAGGGATCTTCCTCAACCGGAGAGGCCGGCCTAGTAGGTGACATGGTCTCACAAAGCACCACCAGCCTCCTAGGCCTCCGTCAGAGGCGACAGATCTCAGCCAATGTGATGAGGAGCGTCTCGTACGGGCTTCTGATTGCTATGATTATTGCTCTGAACATCACCACGTCCATCATCGCCGGACTGGGAGAGACCATTGCGTCGGTAGCCCAAGGACTGGTGGATAGCACTGGTGAAGTGGGAACAGCCGCAGGCGGGGTCGATGTCGCTCTCCCAGCTCTCTCGGAGACTGGGGGTATTGACCAGAATATCCAGGTCTTCAACTACATGGGCTCTTTCCTAGTAGTCATTTCCATTGTCGTTCTAGGTCTCATCACTGCAAGGATCAGGGGAGGTGGGACGACCCTGGTTCTAGGGCAGATGATTCAGATGATGTGGATTGCAGGAATTGCGAACTTCTTCAGCGCCTGGATTCTGGATCAATCCGTCGGATTGTTCCAAGCCGGTTAGCGAAAGCGCAGAAGCCTTGATGCCAACAATCGATTTCCTACTGGCATGGTCGACCCCCTCTTCTCGACTATCAGGATTTCATTGCTCGTCCTCTGTATGTTCGCTGCAGCTAGATCGGATCTCCAAACACTATCAGTCAAAGATGAACACTGGATTAGATGGGCAATTCCAGCGTCCTTGATTCTCCTGATTGAACTGGCAACTACAGATGCAGGTATTGAGAACGTGTGCATGGCATTTGCGTTAGTCTCGATCTTCTCGTTCTGCTTCGTGATACCGCCAGATCCCAGGAAGTTTAGAGGATGGGGTAGACTAGAGGCGATAATCTCAATATTCTACCTCCTAGGGTCTTTGGGACTTATCGGAGGCGCCATCACATACTCAGAAACAGACTTTGTTGATCTGGTACTTGGAGACGAGTCACCCAATACCAAACTGTGGT
The DNA here is from genome assembly GCA_036251765.1 of Thermoplasmatota archaeon. Classification (GTDB taxonomy): domain Archaea; phylum Thermoplasmatota; class Poseidoniia; order Poseidoniales; family Thalassarchaeaceae; genus UBA36. Next base: position 1,597 of record JAZANL010000019.1, read on the forward strand.
GGAGCATGATTGGGGCTATATTGACAGCCATTGTCTTCTACTGCGCGTGGTTTTTCGGGCTAATCCCAGGGGGGGCAGATGTGAAGGCACTAATCCTAGTGACACTCTTCTTCCCATCTTGGGCCTTCGTCCCCGATCAGATCTACCCACTAGCCGAAGACCCACTATTCAGAATGCCACCATCGATGGTCATGTTCGTTTGGGCGGCAGCCGCATTCCTAATCGCACCACCCCTGATTTTCATTCACAATTTCAGTAGTGGACACATCACCTCAGCATCCGACTTGAAGATGGCATGGCACGCTACAAAGAAGCAAATCAACGACGTTAGTAGGTTCTCCGAGATGAATGAGAGCTCCTCTTGGATGCTTACCGAGGTAATCCAGAAGAACGGAGAAAACACAGTTGTTCATCGAATCCTCCCATCTAGCAAGTCAACAATCGGGACAGAATTGGAATCCGATTTGGCACTGTTGGAGGAAATGGGTCTAGACAGCGTCTGGATAACTACGAAGCACCCTTTCCTGGTGTATTTGTTCTTGGCAATATTGCCGACGCTCCTTCTTGGCGATCCTATTGCATATCTAATCAGATAAAGTCCTCAAGAGTCATCACCGTGACCTTGTCGTTGCTGAATAATGAATCCACACTAGATGACATCCACCCTACTCTGTGCTTTGTGTAGTCATCCACCCCATATTCATCCATTACTTCCTCGGTGATTTGGATATACTTCCTGACAGCCCCCTCCGAAACAGTCAGAACAACATTCCCACCACACCCAGAGTCCATTTCCCCTCCTGTGAAACCTCCCGAAGTCCTTGCCTTATGCTTGATGCATTTCCCAGCCAGAGGCATCCTGCGATACGACTCGCCGCATTTCACGCATCTAATCTTCTGCCTCGTGTATGCCATCAGGTTCCCCCTCATGTCTGGGAGGAAGTGAGATTCGATCACCTGCTTCGCTACTCTCTCTGCTGCTACAGGGCGTAACAGCCTACCGAGGCTCAACTGACTATCCAACTTGTCCTTCATGGTAACGAGGGTCTTGTAAGAGGAGTTTTCCGGACCAGCGTCTAAGGGGCCAGAATCATGAGTCCACCCATAACCTCGAATTTCCCCTATCATCCCAAGCCTGTTCTCAACTATATCCACCAAGCTCCTGACTTCCTTGGGATGCGGTTGGCCAAGAGTCGCTTCGAAGAACTCCCTGCTATAGTCCCAAGAGCAGTCGACATTCAACGCCTCCTTGTCAATTTCACTGGGATTCAACCTGGTAGTGAGAACAAGAGGGGCATCCATCCTACCGCCCCTGTTTGCAGGAAGAATTGTTTGAGTGAAGTTTAGCAGACCATCCATGAGCATCATAATGCTGTCTTCGTCACCATCGCAATTCCTCCTCTTCGCAGCATGGAAGAGGGGGTGGGCATATCCGGCGGAAGCATCAGTCCAACCAATGATCCTGCACGCAACTCCTCCAGAGGTATGCGGAGCAAGACCGATTGCAATATGGCCCACTATGTCCTGCAGGCTCTTTGCCTGATAGAAAGGCTCAATGCCATAGAACCTTGCTAGCAGATCGTCAACAAACGAGCAAGTGGATAGAAGGTGGTCGGAAGCTAAACTCGATGGGATGAAGTCCTGTGGCAACAACTCGAGCATCTGGCTATCATCCATCAATG
>JAZANL010000020.1:0-3292 GCA_036251765.1 Thermoplasmatota archaeon
TAATGGTCGAAGACACTGAAGTAAACCAAGAGCAAGTAACCATCAATGGGCCGGCAAGAACTGGATATATTCGCAAAAGAGCAGAGAATCTTTCCATAGGCCAAGAAGCACTACCCGCAGGCACTCTCCTTTCTTCTGCAAGCATTGCATTAGCAGGGACAATGGGGCACGGAGAAGTCGAAGCAATCAAGAAACCAAGAATCGCAATTCTATCGACAGGGGATGAATTAGTTCAACCAGGAACAGAACTTGCACCGGGGCAAATATACGAATCCAATTCTCACGCCCTCGCCTCATTGGTTGAATCGATGGGCTGCGAAGCAGTAAGACACGAATCAGCGAACGATTCGATGGACGAATTGAGAACAACACTGGACTCCCTTTCCACTTGCGATGCGATCCTCACAAGCGGAGGAGTTAGCATGGGAGAATGGGATCTTGTTCGGAAAATTATGGAAGAAGAGGGGGCCACATCATTCTGGAGAATGAAGCTCAGACCAGGGGGCCCACCTCTATTTGGAACATGGAAAGGAACACCATTGTTCGGACTCCCCGGGAACCCAGTGAGCAGCCTCGTTGTATTCCACGTTCTAGTCGCCCCTTGGATAGCAAAGTCACTCGACTATCACTCTAACATGGGCCCAAGACTAAGTCAGAGAGTTTCTGTAAAACTCGAAGAAGACGTTTCAGGCGCACCCGGTAAACTATGCCTAAGAAGAATCCGAATTAGGTCCGAAGAAGGGCAACTGCTCGCAACAACCCACACCCATCAGGGTAGCGGAAACATGCATAGTATGGTCGCCCACAACGGACTGACCCTTCTCCCTCCCGATACTAACGGTAAAGCGGGTGAAGTAATAGATGCATTATGGTTGATGTAAACAGCATATCATAAACTCATCAATTCACCAAAAGGTATGAACAACTTCGAAATCGCAGTTGGGTTATTTGGAGTAATAGCATTAGCGTTGTCCGCAATATTGCTGAACAAACAGAGAAAATCTTCCAAGAAAACAATATCCAAAGACCCATGGGGAAGTAAGGGTCAAAATAAGCAGAATTCAGATTACTTCTACATCGACCAATAACCAATTATCTGCATTTACAATACATGACTTCAAGGACAATCTCTCCCACCAATGACTACTGTAGGGGGCGCAAGACTTGTCTGGGAGAAGGAAGAATGGTGCCGCAAATGACGACTGGATAGTCGTCAAAGGAGCGCGCACTCACAACCTTCGAGACATAGATGTAGATATCCCACGAGGTAAATTCGTAGTCATTTCAGGGGTTTCAGGTTCGGGGAAATCTAGTCTGGCATTCGACACCCTATACGCAGAGGGCCAACGCAGGTATGTTGAGTCACTATCTTCCTACGCGAGACAATTTCTTGGGCAGATGAAAAAGCCTGACTGCGACAGTATCGAGGGGCTTTCTCCAGCAATCAGTATCGACCAAAAACAAGGCAGTCACAACCCAAGATCTACCGTAGCAACAGTAACAGAAATCATGGATTATCTAAGACTGCTTTGGGCTAGAATAGGCCTCCCTCACTGTCCTGAGTGCGGTAAAGAAGTCGCCAGAAGGACAGTGCAGGAAATAGTCGACGACGTTTTATGGAGGTTTGAAGGCCATGCGATTTCAATTTGGTCTCCAGCAATTCGTGCGAGAAAAGGAACTCATGCCGATTTATTCAACGCACTAGTGGAACAAGGCTACCTTCACGGGAGAGTAAACGGCCGAGATGCAGAATTCGAAGATCCACCGATCTTGGAGAAGAATCTCAGACATGACATAGATGTAAGAGTCGATAGATTGAGACTATCTAGAGCCTCAAAGCAAAGGCTGACTGAGGCAATATCCGAAGGAATGCGAATAGGCGGGGGTGCAGTTGCCGTAGAGAGTCTAGAAGCACCAGTTGCAGGCCCTGAAGACAATTCCAAAGAACAGAGATATCAAACACAAATCGGGGAAACAATATCTTACACAGAGGAATTTGCCTGCCCGGAACACGGCTCTTTCCTTCCAGAAATGAGCCCACGCGTTTTCTCCTTCAACAATCCATTAGGCGCCTGCCCGTCTTGTCAGGGATTAGGAGTACAGAGAGAATTCTCCTCAGACCTGGTGATCGACAGACTAGCAACAGTTGAGGAAGGATGCATACGCCCATTCCGAACTTCCATGATGTCTGGTTGGTATCGCTCTCAGATGACACAAGTCTGCGAGCATTATGGAATATCATCAGGGGTGCCATTTGGAGAATTGGATGAAGATGCAAAGGACATACTTCTGCACGGTAGCGGAAGCACAGTCATCAATTTCCAATTCACTTCCGATAAAGGATCATCATACAATATGACGAGGCCATGGGAGGGCGTATTCGCAAGGATTCGGAGAACCTACACAGAGACGTCCTCCGACAGAACACGCTCACGTCTAGCCTCCTACATGACTGATGAACATTGTATGGAATGCAACGGAAGAAAGCTAAACAATGCTGTAAGCGGAGTCACTGTTGGCAACGTCACCCTTCCGGACTTTTCCTCCTGCAGTGTGATCGAGGCTCTTGCAGTCGTCCAGAATTGGCGCTTAGGAAACGTGGACGATACTTGGGATAAATTGGAAAGAGATGTGCCCGAAACAGATATTGTAAATTTAGTCAAGCACCTTGATGAAAGGAATCTATTCATTGGTAAGGAAATCATCAAGGAAATAGAAGCCAGATTACGATTCCTCGCTTTAGTCGGGTTGGATTATCTTACCTTAGACCGAAGGGCAAACACCCTCTCTGGAGGAGAATCTCAACGAATCCGCCTAGCAACACAAATCGGCACTAGACTGACCGGAGTAATGTATGTCCTCGATGAACCATCAATAGGCCTTCATGCCAGAGATAATGACAGACTCTTGGAAACTCTTCGAGAACTGACAGACCTAGGAAACACACTCTTGGTGGTCGAGCACGATGAAGCGACTCTTAGACAAGCCGATTGGCTAGTCGATATTGGAGTAGGGGCAGGAAAAGAAGGAGGAGAGGTCGTGGCCAACGGGCCACTCAAAACCTTACTTTCTTCCAAAGAAAGCATGACTGCGGCCTACCTATCAGGAAGAAAATCCATACCACTCCCTGAAGATTCGGCTAGCCCCGATGCCGAAAGAATGCTTACGATTCGAGGTGCTAGACAAAACAACTTGAGAGATTTAGATGTCGAAATACCACTAGGGTGTATGATTGCGGTAACCGGCGTATCCGGTTCTGGGAAATCGTCTCTAGTAACCGGAACCCTTGCTC
>JAZANL010000021.1:0-51295 GCA_036251765.1 Thermoplasmatota archaeon
CCGCTTTCGACTACTACTTCGGAATCCCAAGATAGTTGGAATTGTCCCCCTCCGTAGTCGCCTATCCCTGACTGCTCTGGATTCCATGCAGTTCTGTAGTCAGTAATGGTAACAACTGCTTCTTCACTCCAGACATCGCTCTCTTCCCATGTATTGTCTTCTGACCAGGCTATCTCGACCACCCTCTCCCTCCCACCATCGATGAATGAGACTCCCACTTCGTTGCTGAAGTTTGAGTAACTCGGGAATCTATGCATTCCCGAAATTTCGTATGTCACGAACATCGCATCGAATGTTAGGCTCTGTCCGGCCAGCCTCCTCTCCCACTTGTCGGTTAAACCACCCGAACCCACAACCTCATCTGCCCAGTTTATCGATGAATAAGCCCCTGCTCTGATGTCATGATCATCAGTACTGTTTGAGAATCTAGAATCTCCGCCTAGATTGATTTCCGCGTCGTTGCTGGTCAATAGTATCGGCCCCACCCTGTCAAGGGTTGTGTCATTTATTCGAAGGACTCCAGATGATGAAACCCGCCCTCCAAAGATGGAAGAGGAGTCTGCATGCATAGAGCCATCAATTTCGATTGTGAAACCGGGGGCCCCATTGACCATCATATTTCGATGTGTGAAATCTGCAGCATCGGCCCAGACCCTCTCTTGCCCCTCCCTGTCAACACTGATTTCGCTAAGTGAAATCGGATGGCACTGGGGGCCAGTCAAACCCACCCAAGTATCGACAGGCCCGTTACCGAGGGGAATGAAGTCCTCATCTCCACTAAGGTCCTTAGTTTCGTTTCCAAAATGAGCAACTACTCCGTCCAGCGTGAATCCTTGAATTGGTCGTACGTACATCCTAATATTCTGGTTAGATGACGAAGAAGCCAATACTGCAGATCTGTTACTCTCGTCACAATACCCGAATCCGGCTAATCCAGATGGGGGTTGCATTGCACTTAGCCCAGAATTTTCGATAGTCAAAGAGGACGTCTGATCGACATAGATTTCCACTCCATTGGCTATATCCATTTGCGAATTAACAAAGGATAGTGAACCACCGTTCACAACTCTGACATTCTGCGACAGTGTCATGTCGTCCGACCAAGTCATATCCGACTCGACGATGATGTCATCCCCTTCCGCTACAGTATTACTTGGAATGAAGGCTACTGAGAGTAATAGTAAGAGGCACAACATTATCGGATTTCTTCTGCTCATTGCCAATCCGTCATGTCAGAGGGCCATGAATATCACCCCTCCGGGCTTAATCTTTCCACAGGTTTTCCACCCTCACAATCGTGCGAAGGTTCATCCTCCGAATTTCACTGCCAAAGCCATGCCATCGGACTCACTTCCCTGGGATGACCCTCTAATAGCACCACTCCTGGTGCTCTGGCTATACCTGCCAGGATATCTTTCCAACACTGCAGCAATGCTGGGGGGTAAGTGGATACCAGATATGACGGGAATACCCGTTTTCACAATCGATGGAGGTAGGGTGATGTCGGATGGGAACCGAGTTCTAGGTGATGGAAAGACTTGGAATGGACTAATTGGAGGGACCATAGGAGGTGGCCTTTTGGGCATCCTAACTCATTCAATTGCCAATGGAAATACGGTTGACTCTGCTCCATTCCTTGATCCCCTCTCGACATATGGGACGAACTCCTCGGAGATCTCTGATGCGTGGTTCTACTTTGGAGGAGAATCGGTTACCGCATTCACAATCGGCTGTGTACTTGGATTGGGGTGCATGGTGGGTGACTCAGCAGGTTCTTTCGTAAAACGAAGACTCGGTCACAAGAGGGAAGGAAGCGTCAGCTCGAAGGCCCCGTTGCTTGACACAATTCCATTCGCAGCCTCCGCTTTCGTCTTCGGGCAATTCCTGCTAGCACCATCTATTGTGGGCAGTTCTGAACTATTGATGGGGATGGTACTCCTACTCTTTGCAACGCCAATTCTTCACAGGTCCTTCAATATCATTGGATATCGATTGGGACTCAAGTCAGTACCATACTAGGCAACATCTCATGTGCAATCCATTATCACTAGAATAGGAAGCGCGAGTCATGGCCGGAATGGAAGTATTGGTGGTTGGTTCCGGTGGCCGAGAACACGCATTGGCGCTAGGGCTATCTCAGAGTGACTCCGTTTCTTCAGTCCACTGCGCTCCTGGAAACGCTGGCACATCGATGGTAGCCACCAATCACGATGTACAGGTTTCTGACATCGAGGGAATTGTAAGTCTAGCAAAGGAGTTGATGGTTTCCTTGGTTGTCGTTGGTCCCGAGGCACCACTAGTGAATGGACTATCAGATAGGCTAAGACAGGAATCAATCCCCAGCTTCGGACCTCATTCTGAGGGGGCAATTCTAGAGGGGTCCAAGACTCATGCAAAGACTGTCATGGCGGCACTCGGAGTCCCAACAGGGAGATTTGAAAGAATTGACGAAATCGACTCAATAGGCGCCAGCTTGGAATCATTTGAACCTCCTTGGGTTATCAAGAGGGACGTTCTTGCGGGAGGAAAGGGAGTAACTGTCACCTCCTCAAGAAGTGAGGCGTATGAAGCACTAAGAAGCGGAATTGAGACAGATGGTTTTGTCCTCATGGAAGAGCATCTTTCTGGAGAGGAGGCCTCAGTCCTAGTGATTATGGACGAGTCTGGTTATGTGATGCTTCCAGCAAGCCAGGACCACAAGAGAGTTGGGAATAATGACCAAGGACCAAACACCGGGGGGATGGGTGCATACGCTCCAGCCCCAGTCGCGACACCATCCGTATTGGCCAGGACAAGGGAAGAGATAGTAGAACCAATGCATCACCATCTGAGAAACTCGGAGACTCCCTATCGTGGTTGCCTATACGTTGGCCTGATGATCGATGAGGACGGAGCTCCTAGCGTTGTCGAGTTCAACGTGAGGCTTGGAGACCCCGAGGCTCAGGTGACTATCCCTCTGATTCAGACAGATTTGGGTCTTGTCCTGCTGGCAGCCTCACAGGGAGAACTCGCAGAAATCGAAGTCGAGTTCAAGAAATTCCACGCAACTACAGTAGTACTGGCATCGGAGGGTTACCCGGGTGACGTGATTTCTGAAAGGGTGATAGAAGGATGGGATGCAACAATAGAAGAGGGCCAATCTCTCGGTTTTGTCCATCTTGCCGGAGCGAAAAGAAACGACTCCGGAGAACTAATTTCAACCGGAGGTAGAGTGCTATCTGCAACTGGAATTGCTCCTAGCCTAGTCGAGGCATTGGAGATCTCATACCAGATAATTGAGGGAATAAATTTGGAAGGTTCCCACTACAGGGAAGACATCGGTTTTCGCGCTCTTCCGTGAACAAAATTCGCCTCAATCTCGGGGTTATCTTTCCAATCCGTTCTACGAACGGTTAAAACAAGCGTTTTGGTCGGCGCGATGCTGAGTCATTGGCAAATAGGTCCGGTGGATGGGATGGAAGAGGGTAAAGAAAGTCTTCAAGTCGCCCAATTCAACAACCTAGTCGCCCCTTTGGCGATTACAATAGCACTTCTTGGTTTGACTATCGCAGCTTCTTCCTTTGAAGGCAGAGAAGTTGATGGGGATTTCCTCTCCGCTTCGATAATAATCTCGCTATCTGTTCTAATTCCAGCTTCCATGGGGAGGTCTTCGTTGCTAGTCCCTCTCGGTTCAGGAGCATTGCGCGTTTCCTCTATCACTCTCGCGGCCGCTCTCATAGGAATTATCGCTAATTCAGTTGCCCCAGAGCATTTCAACCACATGTTCGTATCCACATTCGTATTCGTCGCATTCGCCTCAGCAGCATTAAACGAATCAGAACGATTCGAGGAGTCTGCAAGTTTGCTATCGATAGTTCTGGGCATGAGACTAGCAGCATTCTATGCAGGAGGGCTACTAATTGCCCAAAGCGACTCACTTTCAGTCATAGACACAGTCAGAGATTCCATCGGCTCCGCTTTCTTCTCATTCTGGCTTTCTTCAATATCACTAGGCTTCCTTGTGATGGTGTGTCTAAGGGGTTCGATCGAGAATAGGGGCAAAGGGAGGCTCATGGCCAATCTTCCAAACATCAGAGATAAACCAGAGGTTGGAATCTACTCTTCTCTAGTATTCGCTAGTTTCCTAGTCCCACTTCTCTGGATATGCCAGATTGATTCTATTCAGGAATATTCTCAGCAAAGTCACTTAGGAGTGGCATGGGCTTGTTTCACTGCGTTGGTCATTTTCATTCACGCATTCTTCAGGGCAGAGGGGTGGCATGTATTGGGTGCACTTCTGGCTGTGAACTGGACTCTTTACACAATTGGCCACATTCATGAGATCGGAAACGAACTACCATCATTATTCGCGGAGGACGGATTCATTGGCTCATTCACATGGTTCTTCCTGTGGTTTTGGATGAACTTCTTCGCCATCTTCTTCGCATCCAGGGGGGTTTTCGGAGATATTGCGCCAAAGAGGGAGAGGAGCGGCTTCAGAGTTTGGTGGGACGTCAACTCCTATTCCGTGATGGTTGCACTTGCATTGTTGGTAGCTCTAATCGTTCGAACTGCATGGAACGTAATCCCGGCAATGAATGCAAACGGGACCGGGCTTTGGGATATGACCGGTGGTTCTGACCCATGGTACATGAAGAGGGTGGTCGACTATGTAATTGCCGAAAGAAGCCATCTGATTTTCGATCATGACAGGGCCTATCCAACAGGAGGAATCAATCCAAGGCCTCCACTCTTCTCTTGGTCTCTCGCCCTGGGAGGCTTGGCAATATCTTGGATTCTTGAGATTCCAGCTGATGAAGCGGTTTGGTGGTCCATGTCCGCCCTTCCAGCAATATACGGCGCACTGATTGTTCTTCCAATTGCTGGCATAGCTTCTCGCGCACACAGTAAGAGGGCAGGCATAATTGCAGCTTGGTTGATAGCCCTAATGCCCGGCCACATGAGCCGCTCAACTTTCGCCATGTCGGATCACGACTCCTTCGCGATGCTTTTCCTAGCAATCGCATTCTACTATTGGATTACGGCAATAGGGAAGATTGACCACAATAAACTCTTCAAGACAACTAGTACAAACCCGTTGTACATCCTCGCAGGAATGAGGGAGACATGGAAGAGGAACCCGTCATTGATGGCCAATGCGTCAATGGCTGGAGTAGCATTCTCAATCATGGCCCTTGGGTGGAAAGGATTCGTCTATGGTCCGGGAATACTATTCCTAGCTTATTCATTCCAAGTAGCGATTAACATATTCAAGGGAAGGGATAGCCTACAATTTACCTCTGCGGCTCTTCAAATGATGCTCGTGGCCATTCTGGTACCTGCTCCCTTCTACGCATGGCCAGGAATGAACCTACTCTTTGCCCCCAGTGGGATGCAGCCCATGTTCTACATAATCGGCTTCACATTTGCCGTGGGATGGGTGTCTAGCTCGTTCAGGGACAAGCCTTGGCTGTTGGTAGTGCTGGGTGGAAGCGCATTATTCGGCTCGATACTAGCCCTGCTATTCATTCTCCAGGAAGCACAGTTGTACAATGGCTGGGACATCCTCTTCACTGGCGGCTTCTACTTCTCAAAGAACAAGATATTCGGCACTATCGGTGAGGCCCAAGCCCCGGAGCGAGGAGTACTCTTTGCATCCTACGGGCCAATAGTGGCTCTCATCGCAATTTGCTGTGCATTCTTACTATTGTGGAGGGGCAGCAGGAAGAACAAGTCAGAATTGACCCTATTGGGGCTTTGGACCATTATTGCCACATACATGGCATGGTCAGCAGGACGTTTCATCATCAACGCCACTCCAGTAATGGCGGTAGTGGGCGGGATTGGAATTTCCATGCTGTGGGGGTCCGCAAGTTTGCCATCTTTCGCTAAGGTGTGGAGGAACTCAGGGATCGGGACCCCAAGGACCCGATTCAAGTCCCTATGGCCTGCCACCAAGGCTCGTCCCGGCGTCCCGGCCATGGTCATGGTACTGCTACTTATCACGTCTCAACACGCGACTTATGGAATTGATGCGGGAATACCGAGAGGGGATCAATCTGCAAGTGAGATAGATCAGAGCCTATATGACATTGTTCCGGACATCTTGAGGCAGGACCTGCTGGGATTGTTTTCGGTAATGAATAGCGAACCCTACGATCAAAGCGACTCTGGATTATGGTACATGGGAACTTTCGGCCCCAGTTTCAATTCGCAGGGTTGGAATGAGGCATACGAATGGCTATCACAGCAGGATACCGAGACTCCATTCAGCGAACGTCCAGCTTTCGTCTCTTGGTGGGACTACGGTTTCCAAGCACTAGTTTCTGGGCAGCATCCTACGGTTGCAGACAACTTCCAGTCAGGAATCCCAAACAGCGGGGCAATGTTGCTCTCTGGAGGCCAGGAAGACACACTCTCGCTTTTCATTACAACACTGGCAATGGGCGACAAGAGCATCAATGGCCAACTTGGCGACTCCTTCATATCCGTTCTTAACAACACAATGTCCGAGGACCAGGTCAAGGAGTTTGAAGCCATTACTTCCAACAACAACAAGGAGTTCCTGCAACATCGCCTTATGGCTGTAGTTGCTGAATATGGCGGTGCAGAATTGCTCCAGGGCAATCCTCTGGACAGTAATGGGCTAACATGCTTAGACCCTTGTTTGGATACATATGTGGTATTGGTGAATGGGGAACAATTCGGGGAATCAACCACCAATTCAACAGAGGCAATGTCCCTCTTCGACCAAGCTCGTGGCTCATCATCCTCGTTTGAACTATCAGATTTCGATGAGGCAAGCCACTATGACATGGCTGGATACAGATATACAAGAGACATCATTGATGACTATGATGATCTCTCGACCGCACTCCACAGGACAAATGCTAGGTTCGGCATGGCCCGTGCATTCCTAATCACCGCCTTCTCTCTGGAGGATCTTGTACAGATTTATGATGGAATCTCATCCATCGACTCGTACGAGGTCTCGGATTATGACCAATCCCATGGAAGTACAACTTCGAGGAACCACGAGATTCGATACTTCGCAGTAGATAATCGCCTATTCCCACTAGGTGGAAAGTACTATCAGGACTATCAGTCGTATCACAGGGGCCAGACCACTGGAATCTTCCATGCTCCAACTCATCTATCTGGCCTTGACCTAGACTCTTACATTACTACAACTTACGAAACAAATCAAGGTCCAATGTCACCTGACGAGTTCCAAACCAGATACATGGAGGATCTGAAGGCTCAAGCCTCAGGAGCATCTACCGGGGAGGACATGATTCAGATGACGGACATGGACTACCAGCATCTCGACGGCTTCTTCGAAACTATGGTTGCTAGGACATACGTCGGTTATGGGACTTCCACGCTGGGACTGCCATCGATAAGTGGGCAAGAAGGCGATGCAGACACGCCCTCTACCTGGATTCTTCCAAATTCACTCACAGGGACTCCGGGAAGCTATTTGCAGGGCGCAATGGCACTTCCAGGAGCAATGATGAACCACTTTGTACTATCCAACTGGTACGACCCCACAAATGGAACCTCCTGTGAGCAAATCCAGATTTCAGGCTCCGCATCAACAGTAGTTGGGACTCCAAAATTGTCTAGTGTCTCACTTTATTCAGAAGACAGCCTATCATCAGGGTGGTCTCAACTTCAATCAGGAGGCCCTTGGAAGGTGACCCAGGTGGAAGAAGGAGTCATCCCCATTAATGCCTCGACAATAGATTATGACTCCGACGAAGAGACTCTATCACTCAGTTCAGACTCTCTTTCTTCCAGTAATGGCACCGAATTCACCCTTACTGGAAAGGCAGACAGGTACTGCGGTTCGATTTATGATTCTAACAGAAATGTCAAGATTCTGAAGTATTACAGCGGTGCTAAACTGGAGGGATCCGTCACACTCGAGGGAGTTGGCCCGGTACCAAACGCACGGATACTCATAGAGAGAGATGCTTTCAGCGGAGATGAGTCAGCCGACGAAGACGGAAACGTAGTCGATAACGACTCCAGAACATACTGGATACCCATCGGAAGCACTCAGGCGGACGAAGATGGCCACTACTCCTTCATCGCTCCAGCCGGAAAGATTCGTGTTTCTGCTTTCACAGGGGATCCAGACCTCGACTCCGCCAGAACATCTCTGCTCTCGGGTTCAGCCAACCAAATGTCTGAACTATTCTGCAACTCGGACGAACAATGGAATCCTTACGTGGCCGATTGCCTCCCTATTGCAGCAGCAGGCTCTCGAACAGTCAATCCGGTAACTGGAATTCTTGGGGGCGTCTATGGGTCTACATGGCTCTCTGAGACAATAGTGAACATTTCTGGCTCAGATGGTCACAGCAATGGCCAGTCCGTTATTGAGGCTCCAATATCTGTAACCCCATCAACCGCTTCAGGAATTCTCTCATGGACCGGAGAACTAGATTTTGACGGAGACCCAGTTGTCTCAGCAAATATCGTCCTCACGCCTTCCTCGGATGACGTGGTAATCCAGCCTTACGAGGTAATGACCTCTGATGGGAGCATGGTGGGTGAGGACTTGAGATTCACTGGAATTGGAGAGGTAACATTCCTTGGGGGCGGAACAGTTGAGAGCATGGGTGCAGTATCTGTTCACGACTTCACTGGCACACATACTCAAGCAGTTTTCGACAATCACAGCATTACCGGGGAAGGGCAATTCTCTGGAAAGGGGATACTTGATGGTACACTTTCAGGCGAGTTCCCAGATTGCTCTGGCCATATTGTCCCAGATGGTTCTGATGCATGCATGAACGAAGATGGAAACTATCTCTTGGACGGCGTAGCAAACGGATCTGGAAAGTTCACATCATATGGGGTCAGCGAGTTCACTAGGGAACTTTCACAGGCCACATTCATCGGTTCAGGAAACTTCGCCACGTCCCCTTCGAATGATCTTGACACCTTCGGGACAATAAATGGGACGGGAACCTTCTCTGGTCACGGAACCTTCAGTGGCCCGATGGTAAGACCAGGCTCATTCCACATAGTAGACGCACTCCCCGGCGAGTACTTGGTTTCGGTTGATTTCGGAACAGGAGATCCGGTGGAGCTAGCGAACCCATTCGTAATCCCCCTGACTCCTTCAGAAATTCAGACTCCAGTTTCAATTACTGGTGGGGCCGTCAAGGGAACCGTATCGATTTTCACAGGTAGGCCATTGTCGAGTGAGGTTTCGATTTTCTCGATCAATGGCTCCAGTGACGACTCCAATGAAGAGTGCGCTGGAGTAATCACTCAACCATGTTTCGTCATTCCCGACGAAAGCGGATCATTCGAGGTTGGACCAATAGTGCCCGGGTCTTACCTAGCAGAGGTAGATATCGATGAAGACGGCTTCCCAGAGGTCTCACAGGCCTTTACTTTCGAATCCGGAATGGTATCTTTGGTTTCATTCCCTTCGGAGGTCCCTCAAACATCAGATATCACATTCACCCTCTTAGATGATGGAGTCAGTGTTGATGGACTCGATTTACAATTCACTCCCGAGGATCTTTCCAGAAGCGCAGTTTCATCAATTTTCGATAACGACTCAAAGACTTATCACGCCGAATTGGCCCCTGGGATTTGGATACTCAACTATACATTGAGTGATGAGAAGCAGCTGTGGCAGCGTGTTACTGTCGGGGATTTCGATATTACCGAGTCTTTCGATTTCTTGGTCAGTCAAGTTGTTACGGGTGTTGTGGTAGACAAACCCGCCAAGGGGGATGAGATTTCAGAACCAATTTCCAGAGTATCCAACCAGGAGGTTTTGTTCCAGTGGCAGGGATTCACCCTGAAATCAACTACTGACTCATTCGGAGAATTTAGCGTGGTACTGCCTAGAGGGGCCTTTGTCCATGCGACCGTAGAGAGGATGGTAGGGGCAGGTGGCTTCTTCTCAAACGGCTCCAGCTTCCAAGTAACCGATACGATGGAGAACATCACAATCGAACTCACTGATTCAACAATGGTCCTCGGGGAAGTGAGCCTAAACCGCGAAGGGAACACGTACAACCAGGGGTTCTCTGGTTGGACTCCTGTTTTCGCAAAGGCAAACAACTTGGATGGAACTACAGACGCCGTCTGGAGGGAAGAGGTGGATGACCTCGGACGATTCGACATGCTACTACCTCTCGGGAACTGGTCTTTCACATTGGAGGCAGGAAACGAAATGTCCTCCAGCTCTGTTGTCAAGGAAGTAAACACCTCTTCCGAACCTATGGTCGAACTCCTGGTCCTTCCAACCAACAGTACCGTGGAGATAGATTTCTTCATCGATCATGAAGGAGATAACAACGCATCAAATGGGACTCCAGTCTCATATCCATTTGAGATTAAGCCCCTGACTCCAAATGGGGCCGGGTTATCCGTCTCAAGAGACGGCCCTGAGTGGACTCAAACAGGATTAGCAGAAGTTTCGTTAGAACCAGGCAGGTATCGAATAGTGGTTGAGAGGGCCAACTCCTCTGCAGACGAACCCTTCGATACCCTGTACGACACAAACGAGATATTCGAAGTTGAGATCGGCTCTTCTACAGTCAAGCGATCCGTAGGTTTCGAGCCAAGATGGTTGCTTAACATCACATTGAGAAATGAGAGCGGTGAATTACTCAAGAATCATGAAGTAAAACTTGAATCGGCGGAAAATGGCTGGATACAAACTTTCACAACCAACGAAGATGGCATGTTGGTCGAGTACCTGGAGGAGGGGGACTGGATTGTAATTGTAGAAGAGTTCGAGACCAACACCGGAGTGTACGAGGGCCTCAGGAGAACTATTTCTGCTTCACAATCATCTGCAGGATCACGTTTGAACTTCCAGACTGCCGAACTCGCTTCTGTGACCGTTACTCTCCAATCAACATCCGATGTTGCTGCACCGGAGTTGATAGATCTAACGATATCTTCGCAGGAAGGTCTTGGATCATTCGTCAGCTCTATTGGAGGTTTAGATCAACCACTTGAAATCAGACTTGTTCCCGGCATGTGGAATGTTGAGATTAACCAGACCAATCAGGATGGAGTCAGGACGCTCCTGGAGAACACGTCATTGGTCGAATCCGGTGTCACCGTGGGTCCTGACCTGCAAGTTTTCCTGACAGTCCAGAAACTAGTCAGCGTCAGTGGAAAGGTATTCTGGGACTTGGACGATGACGGCTCTCCTGGTTTCTCGGAGGGACTCTCAAATGCCTCGGTAAACATTACTGGTGACTTGGATTCTCCATCCCACCACCTAACCTCGGATGACGACGGCTTCTGGTCAACTTTCCTTCCCGCACAAAGCTCATGGAATATTACTGTAGAGAGGGAAGGATTCGGCACAGAGACATCGGAAGTAGAAATTGGAGAAATCTCAGTAACCAATAACATCGAGATTTCAGCTGGTGAGGTAGAAATTACTGGCAGCATCTCATATCTCGACCAGACTTGTATTTCCAGTGGCGAGTGGCAAGTGCAGATGATCCCATCACATGGGATCTCTAGAGAGCGCATCACGGTATCCGGAAATTCCATGGGTGAGTGGTCAGTCATGATACAACCAGGTAGTTGGGTCGCTATGGCCACCTCTACATCCGAGGACTCTGACTGCGCAGACCTGATTTCGATAGAATCTATCGAAGTAGGGGTCGATGGTGGTTCGGTCGAATCAGAACTCACAGTCGGAGGTACACTAAGGCTCGAGACAAGTTGGTTGGACTTCGATGGCGACCCACACGATCTTACCGAGATTGATGATTATGACCTGGTCATAGAGTATGGTCAAATTTCATGGTCCGAGGAATTAGGAAGTGATGGGGTCCTGACACTATTGGTATTGCCTGGTACGGTACAAACCTCCAGTAGCTTCGAATTGGACGAGGGAGTTCGTAACGTTTCATACTCTGGGGGCAAGGGGATATCCATCAGAGCAGGGCAGGTAAGCCCGATGCACACTCTGAGCATCGATAGGGTCTCCAAGCAAAGCGTTGTTGCAACAGTCCTGGGACTTGAAAGAGTGGAGGTTCAAGAGGTCGATACCGCTTGTACCAATGACAACGACGGCGACGGCGTAATCAATGGAGATGATGCTTTCCCGAACGACCCTGACGAATGGAACGACAACGATGGAGACGGTACCGGCGACAACGCCGACCCGGACGACGATCAAGACGGGGATCTTGACGAGGATGATGAATTCCCGATGGGGCAGGGCCTACCAACAAACTCCGCTGAGGGGTGCAAATACCAGAACGCAGCTTTCACACTCTCAATTGAGTATGAAGGGCACAACTCGTTCGACGAATATACCGCCGTTGGAACGGTACCCGGTGCCGATGGTCTGGATTGGGATGTCCAATTCCAGAACTCATCCGGCGAATGGGTGAATTCCCTGACATTCGATTTGGGATTAACAAATTCGGACATTAGTGAACAAATCAACGCCCGAGTCATCCCTGCCAATGTTGGTGTGGCACACCACTTCCCAGACGGACACATGGTCCTAATCAAGATGTCAACCGAACAAGGATACTCAACCCAGGTAGAGTTGAGGGTCGACGTGCCCGAATACAACGGGCTTGAGATCAGTGAACCAGAAAACGTGTTCTTCGATAGGGAGGAAACTGCAGTTACTCTCGAGATCCCGTTCAGGAACACCGGCAACTCGGACGAGTTGTTCTACTTCGAATTCGACAGTTCTGAGTGGTGGGAGTTTGCAGGCCCAACGACACAACCTGTGCCTCCGTTCTCCGATGGGACAGCGACCTTCACACTTGTTCGCGCATCTGAACCAGAACTGCCCGCATCATATGCTGAAGAAATTACCTTCACCGTTTATGATCAGGATAATAATTCGTACTCGGGCTCAACGGTAATGGAAACCGACTCCCCGGAACTTTCCATAGTGGGGGATTCGGCAAGGATTCTCGGAGGGAATCGATTCGCTTCCTTTGGTCAAGTAGAGAGTTATTCTGTCAACATTTCCAACGATGGTAACGTTGACGCCCAAGACGTGACCTTGGTGGCAACTCTGTGCTCCGACATCGCCTGTCAAAATGAGTTAGGGGTTAACTCCACATCAACCGAATCCGTCTCAGCAATGAGCGAGACAACATTCTACATCTCAATGGATTACACCCAGTTTACCGAGGCAAAGACGTATTGGATAGTCTTCTCGATAGAGGGTGAAACGCTAGACGAGAAGTCGGAGTCTTGCACTTCCCCTAGATCAGAAGGAAAGCCATCCTGCGTGTTCGAGGCTCAGCTATGGACAAGCTCTGATGAGAATGACAGTCTGAAGTATCTGGCATACGCATTCCTGATTATGCTGCTGGCAGCTCTCCTCTACTTTACCAGACGACCAGGTAGACGAGTCAGCGCCCCGTTCTAATACTACTTGTCACAGCGCACACTGGTAGCCATCATGCGTGGAGTCTCGCGTTTCGAACTGATGCCCGAGCCAGAGGACCCCAGTCTACTTACGGCAGTGGACATAGATGCTCCAGGATATCCAGGAGAAGCTTATGGCACCACTGACGAAGACGCTAGGATGCAAAGGCGAACTATGGGCCTAATAATGAGATTCTTATGGCCATGGGGTGCAGTAGGATTCTCCGCAATAGTCGTCTCCATCCTCCTACTCTACCCCTCGATTTATTCCTTGATCGGGGAGGTACTGGATTCCGAGTGGGCCTTCGAAGATAGCGGCATCAGGGATCTGCAAGAGGGCGGTAACCTGGGCGAGGGAGTAAGAGTGTGCATGGTAGACACCGGAATCGACATCTCCCATCCAGACCTATCCCACCTCACTCTGTCCGGGTTCCGTGATTTCTATAGCGAACAAGAGGCCATTCGGGATATCGGGACAAATAGTCATGGGACTTTGATGGCAGGACTTCTCGCTGCGAATGGGTCATTCATCGGTGCTGCTCCCGAGGTTTCACTTTCCATCGCTATTTCTCTTGGCCCGGATGGAAAGTCTGCAAATGAGCGGATGGTCTCACAAGCGATTAGGTGGTGTAGAATTTCCCAGGATTCTGACATCATTTCCCTAAGCCTAGGAACATCTCCCGGCTCTGTCTTCTCGCCATCATCTGATACCCTTGATGCCGTTAGGGAGGCATTGGAAGATGGAATTTTCGTGATTGCAGCTGCCGGAAACCGCGACCCGCAACAGAACTTTTCTGATGTCTCATCCCCTGCTAGTCTATCGGGCGTTATCGCCGTTGGGGCCCATGATAGGAATGGCGACCCATGGGCCGACAGTGCGGTGGGTGCAAAAGTAGATCCAGAAACCGGGGAGGAACGAAGATTCCCCAATCAGAAACCGGAGATTACGGCCCCAGGAGTTGACCTATGGTCTTGCAGAGACAGTGACAGAGACCCTCCATACGCATTCTCAACGGGTACTAGCGACTCTACGGTATTGGTTACAGGCGCACTGGCCTTGATACTCTCTGAATACAAGGGCCAAATAGCAGGAGAAAACGGAATTATCGATCAACATGAGATGGACTTGATCAAGGTTGCACTTGCAAACTCGGCCCAGACCGAACAACAATCTGAAACTCACGACCCGAAGAAGGGATACGGCCTCTTAGATGCCAAAGAATGGTCTAGACAAGTAGAAATTGAATTTGGAATCGGGCAAGATAACAGTTGAATCCGCGATAATTGACTAAACCCGTTGGCCCTATGGTTAAATTGTCTAGATGTAGTCCGATGGATTATGGCGCGGGAGGAAAAATTGCGGTCAATCTCCTTAACGGGCCTATTCATGTTTAGCATATTACTTTCATTGGCCTTGCCAGCTGGAACTGTTTCCGCTTCAAATGAGACGACCACGGGGACGATTACCGGTACTGAGACTTGGGCAGGCGTACATACCCTGACCGGAGACGTCACAATAGCACCAGGTGCCAAATTAATCATCAATCCAGGAGCCACGATTGAGTTCCCAAACGGTACGCATCTGGACGTAAGGGGAAGCCTGTGTGCCGGCGTCTCTTCATGCGGGGCATCCTCCAACGCAGGCCCTGCAATGAGAATAACCCTGAGATGGAGCGAACCCCTCAATTCTAGTGCAACTGGAGAATGCTATGGCATGAGCGCAGGAAACCAAGAGATATGGATAGACGATCCCTCATGCAGCGAGGGAGTCCTCATGAGAAGCTCCATAGATCTCTCCGAAACAGGTCTGAGATACGTCACATTCGATAGCGCATGGGGAATACCCCAGTACGTCTCTGCAGTGGGTGAATTTCGCTACGGCGCTCTCGTTCTAGATGGTGCCAGTCCAACCCTTACCGAACTCTCATTCAACCAGATTAACACCTCAAGCGTCTTGACAACAAACCTCGCCCAACCGACTTTCAATGGAGGGGAATTCGTTGTGGGGGCCGATGCAAGCACTAGCATAGTTGGAGCAGCACTGCAGATTTACTCATCTGGGTCATCAGTTAGCCCATTCACTCTTTCTGATATCACGCTGACCGGCACGAACAACGGATGCGGAAATAGGGATGGTGGAAGGCATACAATTTGGGCCGAGGACTCATTTATCGAGATTGACAACGCCGACATTTCATCAGGAGACTTCGGAATAGGCCTCTGGACATCTGCCGGCAGCGTCACTAACACGCAAATAAATGTGAATTGTAACGGCATCGATCTCAATGGAAAGAAGGCAGTAGGAGGGACCTCGTTCAGCTTTGATCTCTCCGACAATGAGATAATTACTGCTGAGGGGGCTGGAGTTTTTGCATCAGCAGGGGCATTGGTCTCGTTGACAAACAGCGAAATCAGCGGTGCTTCATCAGGCTCCGGAATTGCGGTTTACAATAGCGAGGCACATATTCACGAAAACGAAATCGGGCCAATAGGTGGTTACTTCGGGTTATGGCTAGGTGGCTCGTACGATGTAATAGCCGAAAATAACTCGATCTTTGACACCACACTGACTCCAGTCGTGGCTGGAATGTACTCATACGCCATTCAAGCCGCTTCAAGGCTATACCTGGCCAACAACTCAATCTCATACGATGGAACTGGCACCTGCAGCAGCGATACAAATTGGGGAGGGCAGTTTTCTTGTCCCGTGCTGCATGCATACGTCACAGGAGTGACGATGTATGACAACATCATCACCGCCGGTGGTACTGCTGATGGGATTAGGGCAGTGGGCTCGTTGTTAGATATTCAGAGAAATTCATTCGACGTTCAGAAGACCGGTGCCGTGATCAAGAATTACGATAGCGGTTACGCAGAGTCGCAACAATTCGGCTCTCTCGCATACTTCTCTGAGAACGACTGGAACCAAGCCGAGACAGTATACAATGTGACTAAAAGCTCAGTAACAGCCCAATCCGAGTATATCCCATCTCCTCCCAGTGGCGAATATCCTGTTCGGCTATCTTGGCCAGATCAGGAGGCATGGCCTGACAATGAATTCCAGGGTGCGATAATTCCTACCCCTGTCAAGGACTGCAACAACTGCCAGAACATGACGCCTCGGAACTTCCCGTTGGGTGTCAGCATGGATAACAACTCAACAGTTTTCACATTTGCAGATTTGACAAATCTGGACCTGTCTAAAGTCAAGATAGCAACACAACCAACCCATTTCGCAGTACAGGTCAGCAGAGCGGAACTAGTTAGGTTCCAGACACTGATCGGCGGTGAAAAGGTAAGCGATGCATTGGTAATTGTAGAGGATGCACTGGGTAATGACCTATATCGAGTCAATACTGGTGGTGACGGATTCACTCCTTGGATAGCCCTTCCTTCAAACTTCCACCTAGACTTTAGAGGCCTAGGAGGAGGAGACAACCCCGATGGATTTGCAGATGATGAGTATGAAGACTCTTGCTCAGATGGGATTGACAACGATGGCGATCTAACTATTGACACAGCAGATTCCAGTTGCAACTATTCTGCAGGTACCAGGGAACTATCGCTCTACAGATATACCGCCTATAGATTTGGATACGGATACTACTCAGGACAGTTCACCCTTGAGGAGAGCTCTCTGGAGGAGACTGCCCATCTGGAGAACGAGGCTCCAACTGTGATAGTCACTGAGAATGAAGGGCACTCATTCAGAAGGGTCGTAAACATCACCGGCAGCGCTCATGATGGAACATTGGCTAATAGCTACCTGACCGATGAACGGGCCCAATGGGACCAAGGAGGATATGTTCATGCGGTACAAGTTAGGAATCCATTCACAGGTTCTTGGGAGGATGCAGAATACGCCGTCGATACAAGCGGTGCGGACGAGGGTTCGGTAACTCGATTCAACAGGCCATTCAGCTCTTGGTACTACAGCATTGACATGAGCGGCCTTGCAGGGGAAGGAGATTACATATTCGAATTCAGAGCCTTTGACGGGATCGACTACAGTCCAGTGGTTACAAGGTCAATCAAACTCAACACCCAACCACCCAGCATTTTCGTAACCACGCCTAGTTCATTCTCCTCGCACGACGAAGGCTCTGTAGCCTTCGATGGGTACTCCCAGGACCCATATGGGTGTCCCGACAACTGCAATACCGACATAGGATTGGTGTACATGCAGATTTCAGGACCAAATTATCAAGTCACCAGCCCAGTGGAAACCAACTCCGATGGTACTTGGAATTGGGAATGGGACTTCAGCACCCGGCCCAGGGAACTAACAACATACACATTTACAATATGGGCATCGGATTCAGATTTCTGCAATGGGGATGTGGACGAGTGCCAGCCTGTAATACTGACACTGACAATTGATAATAGGAATAGCCAACCTACAATTAGTGTCAATCAACCCGTCTCCGGTACCAGAATTTCCTCTTCATTGGAC
Source organism: Thermoplasmatota archaeon (assembly GCA_036251765.1). Taxonomy (GTDB): domain Archaea; phylum Thermoplasmatota; class Poseidoniia; order Poseidoniales; family Thalassarchaeaceae; genus UBA36. The sequence goes on from JAZANL010000021.1 coordinate 17,834, forward strand.
ACTCTCCTCACAGGGGTGGCTCGAGACTTCGATGGCGGTGTTACCAGAGTCGATTTAGAAGTAAAGGACGTATCAAATGACTATGTCTCAGTTTTCGAAACGAGTACGAGCGAATTCTCTGAAGATGGAGTCTGGGAGATAGAGTGGGACACAACGCAACTTCGTCACGATGCAGAATATCTTCTAAGATTCAGATCCTATGACGGTATTGACTACAGCAGCTGGACCGAAGTAAGCATAATTGCCGACAACCCACCAAATGCAGGAAATAATCAACCTGAATTCGACTCATCCAATTGGCAAAGCGAAATAACCCTTTATTGCGACTCTGAGTCAAATTCTGTTGACAAGTGCACCACTGTTGAGATAGATCTGAAGGAATATTTCTCCGACTTGGACAATGATATTCAGTTCATCTCAGTTTACAATGACACATCAATAGACTCGGACGACAGACATCCCCTTGTCGTAGGGGTTGGAACAGATGGGGTAGCCCGTTACGACCCTGCTGACATGCTGTTTTTCGACGATGACATGGAGTCATGGACTCTTAACAACGTGATATTCATCGCCACCGATGCATGGGACTCTCGAGTCAACTCAGACCCCGTCACCTTCAGGGTCATACCTCTTCAATTCACGATTCAGGAGCCCGAGCAATCTTGGGTTGAAGAAGATCAAATGGCGATTTATTCAGGAATAGGGCTTCCCGGAAAGCAGGTTTCAGTTCTGATCGGCGGAAACCCGGTCAACAACACAATCGTCTCTGAAGACGGCACATGGGAGTTGGGAATTCCAGCATCAAGAATCAAGGGCGACTCGTCAATACCCAAATTCACATATGCAGGGCAAACCACAGAAGTATCTGAAATCAGCAAGGGTGAGCCAACTACTGACTCAACTAGCTGGGTGTTGATTGGTGTATCTGTTTTCGTAGTGATACTGAGTTTGGCCTTCCTTGCATATTTCACTGGCTTCATAGGCATCGAAATCGATGAAGAGGAAGATTACAACAAGACTCCGGCCCAACTACCGAAGAACTACTGGGAAGGCGGAGAAGAGGAGGAAGAGGAAGAAAGCACACTTGAGAAGTATGATGACCACCCGGGTTGGCTTTGGGATTCAACTTCTGAGGAATGGGTACCTGATCCAGATTTTCAAAGATAATGTAGATTACAAGTTCTACTAACATTTGTATATTGAGTGAGATTAGTGTTGGGTATATGGTAGCCTCCGCGTCATCACGTCCAGGAGTCCAAGAGAGGATTTTCCTACACCTTAGTGACTATGTAGACCATAGCGACAAGGTCGAGGTTCCATTTGCATTGTCTCAGATGGGAATTGCCAATGCAGTGTCAATTGCCCGCTCTAACGTACCACGTGCAATTTCTGGAATGAAGGAGGCTGGACACCTTATCGAGAGGCAGGCACACGTAACTGGCGTATCTAGGAAAAGGAAGGCTTACTTCCTCACTGACGAGGGGGCCAAGGTTGCAGACGAGATATGGGGCAGGGTTTCAGAGACAAATGTGAGGGTTGTTTTCTCTGACGGCCGTTCCGAGAAAACATCTCTGGCCGAAGCAATAGAATCTACAGAGCTCCCTCTAAGGCATGTTGACATGTTGCGATATATGGATGACTCCGGAACTATCGACCTATCTGGGCTGACTCCTGAGTTAGTTGAGAGGGACTTATCCAAACACATCGAGAAGCAATTGGTATCTTACCTCAACGACCTTCCAAGAACAAGAAGATTCTACGGTCGAGAGAAGGAACTAGATGTAATGGCGAACCTCCTGGAAGCGAAGTCTGCTTCAATCCTAGTACCAGGAATAGCAGGCATCGGAAAGACCTCTCTTTCGACCAAAATCCTCGATCGATTTACACATAGGAGAAATTTACTCTATCACCGTTGCCAGGACTGGGAAGGCTCCCGGGCATTCCTGGAGGCATGTGCAGAATGGCTCTCTGCAGTGGGAAATAACGACCTTTCCGACTATCTTGCTTCATCCCCGGTACCCCAAACAAACATGGCCGTCAACCTAATTGCGAACGGTTTGTCTGAGTCACCGTCTTTGATTGTGATAGACGATTTGCATAAAGTTGGTGACGAAACCCTCTATTCAATCCTGAGGGAGCTCACTTTGAGGATTAACACGTTGAAGGAAGTCGGTTTAGTCATGTTCTCCCGCTCATTCAGGATGGTTGTACCAGAATCCGACCAATCAGGAAATATCGTAACATTAGTGATGCCACTTCAGGGATTGGATGCTGAGTCTAGTAGACAGATTCTGACAGCCATGCCAAAAATGGACTCAGATCAGTTCACTCACATCTATTCCCTATCCAGAGGGCACCCATTGATTCTAGAGTTGATCAATAGGGGAAACGTTGCAGAGACATTCCATGCCACACTGGAGGCCTTCGTTGAGAAGGAGATCTTCAGTAGACTATCCGGTTCGGAGAAACGGCTATTGGGGGCAATAGCAGTTTTCCGGGAACCTATTCCAGTACAAGCAATTCACCAAGTAGAGGGCAGTGTGGACCTTCTGGACGACCTAGTAGAGAAAGGTTTGGCACGACAATCCGATGCGGAGAATTTCGATGTCCACGACCTAGTCCGTGAATTCTTGTTAAGGTCGATGGATGAGGAAATGAAGAATTCTCTACATTCGTCCGCTGTTAATTGGTACAGGGACAAGAATGACCCTGCAGATCGAATCGAGTTCATTTACCACCTTAGCCACACTGGCGATGAGGATGGAATTGCCGAGGTTCTAATTGCCGAGGGCCATGGTTTGGTTAGCTCTGGTCACACTGAGTTGCTTACGATTCTAAATTCTCTTGAAAGCAGCGATTTTGATTCCAAAAGCAGAGGCCTAATTAGGGAACTAAAGGGGGATATTTTGACTATTCAGGGGAGATGGGATGAGGCCGAAGAAGAATATGACGCCGCTACAAAGCACATTGGTGGCGGTTCAGCCGGTCATGAGCTCGCTCGCCTTCTTTCTGCAAGGGCCGATATTGCAGTTAAGAGAGGAGCAATGGATGATTCACTCGAGCTACATAGAAAGGCGCTGGAGATACAGATTTCCATCAGGGATGCAGTCGGAGCCGCAAGAAGCTACAACAATATGGGGCACATCTTCCGTAGGAGGAGGGATACTCGTAGAGCATTGGAGGTGTACGGCAATGTCGAGGATCTTTTGGAAAAGGAGAAAGATCAAGGTTTGAACGATGCCAGAATTAGACTAGCATCGGCATTCATAGAAATGGGGGAGCTAGACAGGGCAAGGGAACACGCGCTTTCTGCTTATGAGAATACTAAGGAATCAGACCAAGACTTCCTCCATGCAAGGTCAAGAGCAGTGCTAGGGAGGTACTATGCTAAGATTTCAGATAACGACCTCGCACTGTTCCATTACTCGGGTGCGCTGGATACTCTCTCGGATCAAAACGACCCCCAAAGTACAGTGGAGGTCGAGATGCTCCTGGGACAGGTACTTATCGACGCAGGACGCAGGGAGGAGGCGGCAGAGCACTATCTAAATGGCTTAGCCGTGGCCGAATCGAACGACTTCAGAATGCTCCAAGGAGAATTGCTAGCAAGGCTAGGTGAGGTCGAATCAGATCGCTCCCAGAGGATGGATTACCTTCAGAGGTCCCTTTCCCTATTCAGAGACCTAGGCGCTGTAGGCAGGATGAAGGAAGTACAGAATTCTGTTCACAGAGCAGTAATGGGGAGATAGTCACACTGCTACGATGCTATTTGGCTCAGCCTGCCCAGTCAAATAGCTAAATTCAGGTCCAAGTTGCTTGGAAATTGAGATATTGCCCTCGAACTCGTCGCCAATTGCCATAAGAACCTCGCTCTCGGCTAGGTGTGGTGCGTTATTCTTCTCCGAAAGGTGGCATAGGACAATACTCTCCAGGTCATCATGCATCACTTCCAGGAGTATTTCTCCAGCTTGTCTATTTGATAGGTGGCCCCCCCTTCCTGATATCCTCCTCTTTAGGGAGTCCGGATAAGGCCCGCTAACCAATCTCTGATGGTCATAGTTCGCCTCAATAGAAATGTGATTACATCCCGATAAATGTTTGATGAGGTCTTTCGGCGCTTCACCCAGATCTGTGACAATTGCAGCCCTATCTCCATTTCCATCACTGGCGATTAGGGCGACATTATCTGCATCATCATGAGGGACAGAGACCGGAAGCATGCTGAGATTTGATGAGAATTGAACCCGTTCTAGATTCCCAAATGTCACACATTCATCTTCCAATTCCCAGCCCATTTTGGATGCAGTCACTAGATTACAGTGTAGGCTAGATCCCCACTTCTTCGAGGCCCTTAGTGCGGAGCCCGAGTGATCCTTGTGATGATGAGTAACCACTATTGAATCAATAGAATTGGGTTCGAATCCAGCTATTCCGAGCCTCTTCTCTGTCTGTTTTAGACTGAACCCACAATCGACTAGAACATTACAACCGCCCGAACTGACAATAGTGGCATTTCCACGACTACCGGATCCCAAGTGAGTTATCCCAATCCCCATCAGTAGTACGCGGATTCAGACGCCCTTTCAACAAATCCATTCTCATTCCCAGATAATCCCAGTTTTCACACATCTAGATTTATTCTAGGCCCCTCTAACGGCAAATGTCCGAACGACGCTCCATCACCATGATAAATCTCTGAACTCGGGATTTTGCATAGAGGTGTGCGGATGCGCCGAAAGCAAACAGCGTTGCTAGTTACATTGTTGATTTTTTCAAGCCTAGCATTCGTTTCCCAGACCCGCCCACAATCTCCAGTTTCTTCAACTGACCCAAATTTAGCAGAGGGGACAGAATCTCCAGTTACCGACCAGGATGGGGATCTAATGCCGGACCTATTTGAGGTAATCTTTGGAGAATCTGTTGATATCGAAACTGCAACATTCCAAGGCACAATCCCAGGCCTCGATCCTTCCGACTCCACTGACAATTCAACTGATTACGACAGAGATGGATTAACTGCTTTGCAAGAGTACTGCTGGCCATATACTTTGGACAGTTGCTTTGAAGAAAGAAATACCCTGACAGGAAAATCCCCCGAAGAAAGTGAATCTGGGTTGAGGGAGTATCTCGACCCCAGATCTTCGGATACCGATGGAGATGGCCTACCAGATGGTTACGAAGTGCATATGTGTACGTTGGGGGGATTGTACAAAAAAGATCCAAACGACCCTCTAAATCCAAACAATTTCTGGGAATGTAGATATTTCGATCCACTCGATTCCAGTGATATTAACATCGATTTCGATAGATGTGAGGCCGATTTCAGCTGGGGTTGTGGAGATGGATTCGATTTCAATAGTGATGGGGAAATTGACCTTGGAGAAATGTTCACCAATGTGGAGGAATACTCGCTGGGAACTCCTGATGATTGGATAACCGAGAGAGACGGGCTCTGGTGCTGGGGGTCGATCGAAGGACTAACCGAAGACTCATGCCAGACTCAGTTTGAGAGGCCTACCGGAGAGTCTGGATGGATGGGCTCAGATCCCAGATTCTCTGACTCAGACTACTTCTTCTGGGATGAAATCTCACCAGCACCACTGGATGTATTGGGGGATGGAATTCCGGATGGATGGGAGGCTCAATACGGCCTTGACCCTTTGAATTCCAGCGATGCGATAATTGACAGCGATTTGGATGGTTGGGACAAAGACAAGGACGGCTTCATTACTGAGGATGTTACAATTGGGACGTCCCAATGGGGCGAATCGTTCAGCAATTACGAAGAGTACTCAGTTGATTTTGATCAAAACTCAGGAGTAATACCCGGGGTTAGGGGGATTGAGGTTTCTTCAAATTCAGAGAATATAATAAATATCGATCACTCAACTGCAATTAGGCTAGTGGACTCATCTATTCACAGCATAATCCCAGACCAACCAAGAGAGAGGTTGTTGGTTGGGAGTAAATACGGAATTACAGCCTTAGACCCGTTCAGGGGAATTTCCACTGAATTCGAATTCCCCCCGGGAGTAGAATTGTTCACAATGAAAAGGAACTCAGTCGGAAACATCGACTTCCTAATGTTGGGCTCAAACATAGGTCTACACACGATAATTCTGGAGAACGGCCTCCCAGTCATGGATACTCTGGCTACTCATGAGATTGGCGAGGCGGCTGTATTGTTTCAGCTCGAATCAGACTCATTTGATCCAGGAATTCTGATAATGGGTGGTAATGGGGTCTGGCGAACAACATTCTCCGAAGCCGAACAATCACTTTCCACTTCCGAAATTATTTTCGTAGAATCACTCTCTTCAATGCTGAGAAAATCTAACGCAACGGCAACTTCTGCAGGACACGCCAAGATATTCGGCAGAACCCCAATTCTACTAATCGGTACTGATTACGGCCTAATTGCGTGGAATTCTACTGATGGCTCCGATAACAATGGCATGCCGTGGTGGGTTTTCACAAGAAATAACGCCGACGAATTCGTTAGCCCCGACATCTTGGATGCAACCAAGACCGCAATCGTCAATTCCATCGTGGTTGAAGTTTCCGAGCAGGGTTCAGACGATGTGTGGTTGGGGATGGGCGGGGGTCTCCACCTAATCACAATGGACCTATTTATCTCCCAACCCAAGGAAGCTATCGACAACGAGAGGATGCTCAACATCGGAGGCCTACTAACTGGGGCTAATGATGTCCATTCTATACTTCCCTTGGAAGGGATGATCGTACTAGGCTCTTCAGATGGAACCTGGTGTCTTGAGGGGGATTCAGATGGGATTCTGGATATTCGCCAGAATCAGACAGAGATCCCTGGTCTGGTTACCTCACTCACTACTTTGGAAAAGGAGGGTCAGATATGGGTTTTCGCCGGCGTTTCGCCAGGGAGATTCATGAACATAGCCCCCATGAATCCTCATTCCCACGATTCAGATCTTGATGGGATTCCAGATGGTTGGGAGTTCGCATACGGGCTAGACCCAACCGATCCATTCGATGCAGCTCGAGATAATGACGCCGATGGCGTCTCAATCGGCGGTGGCAGCGGCCATGGTTTCGATAGATTGTGGACCAACCTAGAAGAGTATAGGTTCGTCACCCCTTCAGATTTCGGACAAAACGGAACCGACCCCAGGGTCGCAGACACAGACGGTGACGGACTAACCGATGGCGAGGAATATTGGGGTTGGTTCCTCGACTCAACATCATTCGAATGTTACTACCTAAATCAGCAGTACCTTTGTGACTCTGCAGTCGGCATTTCTGCAGAAGAGGTACACCTCGGTGGTTGGACGGGGACGGGTTCTAGTGGCGGTAGCGATCTGCCGACAGATCCGACTAATCCCGATTCAGATGGAGATGGCATGCCCGATGGATGGGAAATCAAACATCGTCGCTGGATAGGGGACATCTACACCGGAGGCAATGAATGGACATTGGACCCAAATAATCCCAACGACGCTTCTGGCGATGCAGATGGAGATGGGCTATCCAACTTATGCGAGTATGAGTGGGAAAGACTACTGGAAAGATCTATTTCCACGGGGATTATTTCACACGGAGAATCTCCCGAGTCAGTCCAAAATTGGATTCCAACAGATCCCAATTCTGTAGATTCAGACTCGGACTCACTTCCCGATGGATGGGAAGCCCGATATTCCTGCAATTGGCCATCTTCAGATTCAGGAATCAACCCTATGAATGGCTCTGACGCATTGAACAATCCGGATGGGGATGGTTTCGATGTCAACAATAATGGGATCATTGAATCAGAAGAAGCATTCGTTAATTGGATGGAGTATCACATCAAATCCGACATCTTGCTATCTGACTCAATTCATTCGGGAACGATATACCCTGATAACCACACATCAACACTGCCTCACCATTCATGGCAGGGACTGGCAGACGAATCTTTCGGAGAAAGAACCGGTGAATACTACCTGTCTCTTTGGACAGGATTGCCTAGCGAAGACATAGGCTCGTCAGATCCGTTGAATTCAGACTCTGATAACGACGGAATGCCCGATGGCTGGGAGGTCTTTCACGCAAGATGGAGTCTTTTCGATAATGATTGGACGCTTAATCCAGTCAATGGCGGGGACGGGCTAGGCGATCCTGATTTGGATGGGATGTCTAATTGGGAGGAATACAATGCAATAGATAGTGTCATTAGCGAATCAGACCCTACAATCTCATCGCCCCAGTTCTACCTTACCGATGCGGCCGGAGCACTCCTTGAGACTCCATGGATTGGTGCAGAATCTTCACTTTCTTTCGGACACTTCTTGACCGATGAACAATCAAATTTGACTGGAACTTCCGCCGACCCAAATAATCCAGATACCGACGGAGATGGCCTGCTAGATGGGATCGAAGTAATTTTCACCACTTGGAACTCAAGTGCTGGTGTTTGGACCCTAAATCCATTAATTCCCAATCAAGGAGGATTCGACTCAGATGGTGATGGGATTGGCGACCTTGTAGAGCTTAACCTTACATCAAACCTGCCAATAAATGGGGAATCATACCCCTTGGGGGCTCCAACATTTGGCATCGAATCTAGGGATATAGACGAGACGGCTTTCGAAAACAGGGTTTTCCGGATTCTTTTCAGCAAGGAAGGAAGGGCCGAACTAGGGATGGAACAATACCTCGAGTGGAAATCAGGTTTGCCCGCAAAGCCAATGCTACAGGCAATCTTTGGCATCACCGACCCAAAGGATCCGGATACAGATCGGGACGGTATGAGCGATGGATACGAATATTGGTTCTCCGAGTGGGATTTAGAGGAAAACAAGTGGACAATGAATCCTTTAACCGATTCGGACGTAGACATTGACTCGGACGGTGACTCTTTCGATTGTAACGGAGATGGAGAGATTTCTGACTCCGAATCTTTCGATAATCTAGCCGAATACGACTCGAGGTGGTATGGTAAGAGGCTAGAGGTTGGCAATGTTCCAAATGGGACTTCAGCTGTATCGTATGGCGAAGATGCAGCCAAAGCCTTCATTGAAGAGGATGGCCTTTCCAACAAATCCGCTTGGGGGCAACTTTACTCCTTGTTCTCATCGAAAAGCCTCAGATCATCCGAAAAGATTGGCCTGATTAACCAGGTAGATCCAGACAACTTCAACAAATCCCTAATCGGAATCAGCGACCCCACAAACGATGATTCGGACGGCGATGGGATGCCAGACGGTTGGGAATACTGCTACTCAATTTATGCCGAGGTATTGCCTGTAAACTCATTCCGTTGGACGTTAAACCCTCTCAATCCCCTGGACGTCGATTATGATCCAGATGCAGATGGTTGGTTGGACAGGGAAATATTAGATACGCCAGCAGTGCAAGGAAATTGGGACTCCAGAATATTCACCCCACTACCACAAGATCAGCAATTTGAGAACGGTGCCAGCTCACTTTATTTCACAAATATAATGGAATATGATAATGGAACCGGGCCCCTAGATCCCGATTCAGATTCCGACTCTATTCTGATGATTCCAGTTATTGTTGATGGCGTAGTCATTGATTATCGTCAAGACATGAGCCTCTCGGATGGTAGAGAGATGTTCAAGTATGGTACGAATCCGCTCGACAATGACTCCGATGGAGACATGATGCCCGATTTCTATGAGTATTATCGGGGCTGGAACGAGACCAATGATAACTGGTCTTCGTTCATGAAGATCAAAGTTCAGTGGACAGAGGTAACGCCTCAGAACTGGAAGCCGATTAAATTCTCAGATGGCGATATTACAAGGCCAGATTTGGACTGGAATTGGTTTACTCATGACCCAACAGACCCATCAGATGCGACTCAAGACGCAGATAACGACGGAGAGTGGGATTGTACGGGAAGCATTTGTGAATACGTTCCGTACAACAATTTCCAAGAGTATTACGCTGTAGTCAACGCCACACTCTCATCTCCGTCGATTGTCCGAGCCTCCACTCTGTTCGACTGTTCGGGGAATGACGTGGAAGAATGGTGGCAACTTCGAGAGACCCTCCTAGGGACCTGCTCAGGTTCTAACTCGGTTTCTTCCAACTATTTGCGTATTAACAAAATTAATGACGACGACCAACTCTATGCTTTGGTAATTCAAGATAATGACTTGACGTACCTGGATGTAAATTCTAGTGATGATATTATTCACGTAAACGGCGAATGGACGGATGAATACAATAGACTAGCAGGAGATAGGAACCACTTGCCCAATCCGGGACTAGGGGAATATGCATTCGGATGGTGGATTCTAGATATTGACGGAGACTTGGTCGCAGACGGCACTGATCCAACAAATTGGGATACCGATGGCGACTGGTTGAATGACTTCTTCGAGATAGATGATGACCTTCTCGACGGAATTAGAGGGAATAGCGGCTCCCCCATTCGATACGATGACAGGACTTCATGACCTCCACAGTTCATTTGCTTCCTTGCCCTCAGATATTCATGGCCGAGGGTACGCGAAACGTTCCCGGGCCTGAAGCGCCAGTGAATGAAAAACTACTATTTCTCAGAGAGAACATGGTGCACTTGACAAATCAACTTAGCATGCCAATAATAGAAGTAGCTCTCGTAATCTCGAAGTACATCCGAATCGTTTTGGACTCGCTCCAGAAAGCAGCTTCCGAAGAGGGAGAAGAATTGCCAGAAATGCTACTCAAACCCATCCCAAACAAATCTTCACAGTCCGCAGAGGATCACGGGTTAGCCTCATTCCCACTTGAAAAGTTAATTGACAGGGTAGACCAGGATCGGATGGACATCTTGGATACTCTTGTGAGGACAATTCTTAATCAGAGCCAATTGGAATTCGTTTCAGCACTTAGCGAGTTTAGAGATTGGGAATTTGAGATTCGAAACCAACTATCAGAGGTTTCAAGCCCCGGTGGACTATTCAGCCCACTCTCGCTAGATGATGATTTCTAAGCATTCATTGACTCTGAAGATGCTACTATCCCACTGGAAACCCACCAAGCATCTGCTATCGACCATACGAATAGAAATGGCCATAGAAATGCTGGAATTAGTGGCAATTGAATCAGAAACCACTCCGCCCCCTTCCTATGTTGGCGATTGAAATGCTGGCCTAGGAAGAGAAAGGGAACAAGGGAAAGTGCAACGGCGAAAAGTGGCCGTATCGCACCCCATGGCCCTACTCCTCCGCTCAACTCCCCCCAAATAGCAGAAACCACTCCAAGAGGTCTGAAACCATCGTCTTCTACAGGCTCGACTTTGACTACGAACTCCTCTCCCACATCGTTTGCGGTTATTGTGAGCGGATGAATTTGCCGACCAAAATATCATAGAAAACGAGAACAATGGACATCCTTTGCCAAAACCATGCATGACGGAATCATGGTTACTGGATTTGAGCCGTTTTCAATTTTCAAGAGAAACATTTCACAGCAGGTGGTAGAGTTAATTTCTTCAGAAGGTGTTTTTGATTTCAATGTCAGGACTTCAATACTATCCGTTGACGAAACCGGCTCTAGGAAAATATCCGATCAGATTGAAGGTGGTGAGAAAATCGGTGCAGTTCTGCACCTCGGTTTCTCAGAAAATGCTAATGAAATATTGCTTGAGAGATTCGCTAAAAACCGTTTCCAAATGAGAATCGCAGACAACTCTGGGAGGAAGATAACTTCTGGTAGGATTTCCTTGGGAAAACCAATTCTCGAAACAAGAGTTCCAAGAAACCTAATCGAAAAAAATCTAACGGGGATTTCAAAGATCAGGTGGAACGAAGACGCTGGTGGTTTTGTATGCAACGAGACATACTTCCGATCACTACTGGCCTCTGAAGAAAGACCACTCCCAGTCGTACTTTTCATTCATCTTCCGAGCGAGAATATCATCCCTCTTGAAGAACAATTTGCAATTATCTCGCTGATATGCGAATCCTTGAACAAAACACTCATTTCGGACTAACTTCTCTTTCCCTTTCTCGATTCGAACCATTCTGTAGCTTCTCCAGTTTCGGACATCGCTAACTCGTCGCCTACCTCCCTTGGGACGATGTCCCTTCCATTGTGCCAAGTAGCCTGCTCCAGCCAGAGGATGATTTCACTTCCATTAAGAGAAATTTCCATAGTACCGCCAAGGGGGCTTTCTTCTAAAACAAAGGAGACCTTGCCAATCGAAGCAGATTGCCTGGAGAGGCTGAAAAAGGTCCCTTCTTCGTCAGCATTCATTGCCATTGCGTCGAGCGCAGTATCGAGAACCCTGCTCTCCCTCAAAATCGACATAAGATTATCTAGGGATTTCGCACTCCCACTAATTCGGACAGAATCTCTCTCTACCGGGAAATGTGATTGTTTCGGCTTATTTTCCGGAATCCACTCTGGAAAAATTGAACGAACCGACTCGACAACTTTGTCTGGATCGTCATGACTTCTGACCACCGTAGAAACTAAGATCTCTGGTTCCACATCGCTTCCAACAAATGGGAACTAATAGTGCTAACCTGTAAGCAATCGGTTTGCACGAAAATTCAAACCACTAACAATCGACGATTAGATGTGACACAGCGTTCTGGGATGATTTCATTAGCCCTTGTTTTGATCCCCAATCTATTGCTATTTTCTTTCAGAATCCTTTCTCCCGAACTTCATGAAGCCCTATCAAATGACAATCTAGAACAAACATTAGCCCATTCAATAGCACTGGTTATTGGTCTTATTATGGCATATCGATATTCTGTAGTCCATGATCACGAATTTCGCCGCTCCAAGGCAATCAGCGCCCTATCTAAGACTTACAGATTGGAGGATAGAGGGCTCTGGGATAAGGGCGAAGTAGCGATTCAGAAATTAGAAGCTAGAGCATATTCCGATTTCAAAGGTAGAAAGGCCAACGTTTCTAGGAGGAGGATGCAGGGCAATATCGGCGAAATAAACAGAGAATATCCGGAATTAGAACAAAGGCCTGATGATCATTCAGAGTTCACAGTCACAGTAGATGGAATCGAGCAAAAAAAGGAAACTATCGAAGAACCACCAAAAGAAAAACTCACCCCTTTCTCACGAATTTCTGAGTTCTTTTCAAATTCGATAGAAAGAACCGCGAGCAGAAGGAACGAAAGAAGGAAGAAAGAAGAACTCAAGAAAAGAGAGTCTCTACAGCATTACGAGGAAGATTCGGAATCTAGATGGCAAATTCCGCAAGGGACTCAGATGAAAGCTAAGTTATGCCAGAGTTGTTCAACATACAATGAAGCAGAATCAAATTATTGCTCATCCTGCGGGTCATTAATCTCCTGATTGGGGAACGGTTGATATGACTCCTTCAGGAGCCTAAGCCGGGAACGTTATGGCCAGTAAGCGAGACTATTACGAGATTCTCGGAGTTGACAATGACGCCTCAGAGGACCAAATAAAACAGTCTTTCCGATCCCTTGCACGAAAGTATCACCCAGACAAGAATCCAAACGATGCAGAAGCAGAGACAAAATTCAAGGAAATTCAAGAGGCATATGCAATCCTATCTAACCCGGAAGAAAGGAGGAAGTACGATGTCTTTGGTCATGAAAGACCCGGTGGCTCCCCATTTGGCTCTAGAGGTTTCCAAGGGGTAGACATTAGTTTTGACGATCTATTCGGAGGAGGATTCGAGTCGATCTTCAGCCAGTTTTTCGGTGGACAACAAAGTGATAGGACACGAGGTTCAGATTTATTGGTTAGACACACGGTTCCTTTTCAGGCTTCAATGGACGGCATGGACGATGAAATAGAAATTGAGGCTCTGAAAGGCTGTGATACCTGCCATGGCTCCGGTTCCTCCAAGGATGGGGGGTCGCGCCAATGTCCTTCATGCGACGGCCGAGGGAGGATAGATGAGATCTCTATGATCGGCCCATTCCGACAACGAGTGAGGAAGGATTGCGCCTCATGCAGGGGTTCGGGAAGATTGATTTCCGACCCATGTCATGACTGCGATGGCGATGGGAGGGCCATACAAACGAATCGTGTCAAGTTCTCAATAATGCCTGGAATAGCTTCTGGAAACCGACTTAGGATGCGTGGACAAGGGGAAGCTTCGACATCACTCAATGGAAGTCCCGGAGACTTATACATAGAAATTGATGTCGAACCACATCCATGGTTCGAAAGAGACGGTGCGGATCTGCTAATGGCTCTGCCACTAAACTTCGCCGACCTGACTCTTGGGGCAACTATCGAGATTCCACATATAGACTCCGATGATCTTAGGATTGCAATTCCCCCTGGTTCCAATCCAGGAGAAACAATTTCCATTCCTGGCAGGGGTTTGCCATACAATAATCAAGGATCGAGAAGAGGCTCAGTAACCGTTGTACTCAGACTTCTTTCACCAACTAAGCCGTCTAAAAAGCTGAAGAAGAAAATCGACGAAATTAGGATGGAGTTGGAGGATGCTATCCCATCCATAGAGGATAGGATCCGGGACGAAGCAAGATCTAGAAGAGGACGCTGATCCTCACTCTTCTCCCATTTCTATCAGATTGGTTGGGACTGCTGCTACTGGTTTTCCATCTACTAATCCCGAAATCTGCATATTGACTGCCGGAGGATTTCCCATAGTATCTATTTGCACGAATGTAGTAGTCCCTTCCTCCAAATCACCCAAGAAAACTTCATCATCTTGAAAAATCATCTCTGGAACAACTCTCTGTATTGTAGAAACCTGACCTAGCGGGGAGAAGATTCTGATAGCAGCCATTTCCCAGCTAAATGACTTAGTCCTTACTCCAACAAGAAGTGAATTACTAGAATCCTCAAATCTCCAGGCGCATATGTCGATATTTTCAGTAAAATGCCTTATTTCCGGAACTCCCAGTTCTTCCGTAACAGAATTCCATGACCCCTCTCCTAGAACGGAGAGGGCCGAAGCAACTTCTCCGCCTTTTGAAAGGTCTTTTTTGGTGAACCTATCTCTCAGGGTATTCAATACGTGCTTCTCAGTCTCTTCTATGCCCTCCTTCTTAGAAGGTAATAAATCACCCCTATTCCACCATAAAACGACTATCAAGGGGAAAATTAGGAACAGCCCAGCAATTACATAGAACGGCGTAAACATCCATGCCAGATTTACAAATTCTGACTCGTCATCGAAAGAACCTCGATTTTCCAGAGTAAATCGATATTCCACCTCATCTTCGAATTCACCGTTTCTCTCTAGTCTGATCGCATGAGTCCCAGGATCGAGGCCCAACTCGCCGTCGGACCCATCTGCAAACTCTTCAATCGTCCAAGTGGTTTGATTTAGTCTCTGTACAGTAATTCTTACTGATTCGTTATCGGAGACCCAGAATCCCACCATTGTCCAATTTGTTGAAGTTATTTGCAGCGCAAACACATCGACCGAATCATTCAACGAGAAGGCACCTACGGTGGTGGTATTGTTCGGCGAGATTATCTGCCACTGTTCGTTAAATCCAGTAGAATCCCACAATTTCCCAGGCGCATCACCTGACTCCTCTACTACCGATTTCTGATGATTTTCCCCAGCACAAGAAAACGAGAAAATTGAGACCAAAATTAGCGTAGTAATGGCCAGGCTGACTCCTCGCATCATGCTTGGCAAGACTACTGGGTTTAGAATCCTTCAAGCGAAATGCTTCCATGGGCAGACAATGAGTGAGCGGCCAATAGGTAGGAGCGTAATCTCCAGAGATAGGTTCTCCAGGCTATTTTCTCTCGGGGACCGAAATGACCCTTCTTCATTTGCTCCGGGATTAATTATTTGCGATGATGACCCTGATTTCCCTGTTTCAATTGCTCCATTTTATTCTACCATGGATAACTCCTCTATTCCATCAAAGATGAAGGTGTCAACTCGGGCTAATCTCTGTTTCCCATTTGACTCTCTAGACACTTGGGAATCTACCCAGGGATTGGTACTCCCGCCCAGCCTAGTAGAATCAAATTCAGGAGAGTTTGGTTCAGGAATCGAGTTAGTCCCCGTAACTTGGAACTCATTGCACCACGACCCTTCACTTCTCACAACCGGGCTACAACCATCGGTAATAGTTTTGACAGACTCGCCCCAATTGTCAAACAGCCCAGGTTTGTTAGAAAAGGCCCTATTGACTATCAGGTCCAATTTCCCGTCTTCTCTAATCTGGACCCCAGGAATCGGCGGTCCCGATAATTGTGCCTTACTTTCTTGGATGGGGGTGGACATTTTCGACCTGGCTCGTTCCAGACAATCCTCGTCCCTCGGTGTAATACTTTCTGAAACAGGCCCCAGGATTCCTGAGCAATCAACAAATGAAGACTCATCAATGGAGTCTCAGAAGGAGATGTGGATTCGTGCAATTTCGGCAACAAGATCCGCAATCAGGGACGGAACTCTAAGGGATCTAGCCGAGAGGCAGAGTACATCCAGCCCCCGTTCTGTAGAACACCTCCGGAGACACGATCAACTCTCATTCGAGTTGTCCAAAGAAATCGGTTTGACAAAAAGCTCAGTAGATTCCGGAAAAAAACTCCACTGCCATTCATTCGAGAGTAGGAACGATGTCACCATCAGGAAGTGGAGAGAAGACATTTCAGAGAAATATGAGCCTCCCTCAAGACAACGGGATGTGCTCGTTCTACTTCCTTGCTCAGCAAAGAAGCCATACAGACTCTCTCAAAGCCATTCACGATTCCGTCGTGCAATTGGGAATTCACGTGCTCATGAGGTAATGGTAACGGCACCTTTGGGATTAGTTCCAAGAGAATTGGAAGATTTGTGGCCTGCTGCACACTACGACATCCCTGTGACTGGGGACTGGGACCGGGACGAATTGTCGATAATAAGGAAAATGCTGGGTAGACTCGTAGAAAGGGTTGACTACTCCACAATCGTGAATCACTCCGGAATCGACATCCTTCTAGAAGATAGAGTCGTAATTGATTCGCGGGCCGGTGGGAGCGCGGGTTCTAGCGAATCTCTGGGAAGGCTACGGGATGCAATCGCTTCTTCATTCCCGGAAGGCGAAGGCGAGGAGATCGATTTCAGTGTTAGGCAGGAGAAGATGAAATCAATTTCCCGATTCCAGTTTGGCTCTGACGAATGGCTTGATGGCTGCCAGATTAGAGGAAGACCTCCAATTTTCACGGTCACAAAGGATGGCGTTCAAATGGCAAAATGGGACCCTCGCAGGGGGAGATTCTTGCTTTCCAAGGCAAGCCTTGAAACTATGAGGGAGCTAAACCTCCTAAAGTCGGTGGAAATCCATCCTGGATTAGACTGGGTTGGGGACCTATTCCCAAGCATGATTGCTCATCATGACGCTTCAATATTGGCTGGAGACGAGATTCTGGTGTTGCAGGAAGGGAAGCTATTGGGCTCTGCAAGATCAATCGCCCCGGGATGGGAATGGCCCCTAGGTCCCGGTAAACTGGCAAAATCGAGACACCGACTCTGATTGTTTGTATGCAATTGGAATGGCGTAGCGGTTAAAGAGGGAGAGCAGGTCGCCCGGCTGCACGAGGTATACATTTGTCAAGGATGCACAGTAAAGGCAAGGGTTCTAGCGGCTCTACAAAGCCCCATTCAAATGCCCCACCCGAATGGTCAAATTCTGATAAGAAAGAGATTGAGGAATTAATCGTACAGCTTTCAGATGAAGGACATACAAACGCCTCTATTGGGACGGTGCTAAGGGACAAACACGGAGTTCCAGACGTCAGGCTTGTCACTGGTGAGAGGATATCTCAGACATTGAATAGGCTAGGAAAGTCTGCTGGACTACCCGAGGATCTAATGAGCCTAATGAGGCGGGCCCTTCGATTGATAGATCACCTTTCTCAGAATTCCAAAGACATTCACAACAGGAGGCAACTGGAACTGTGCGAGTCAAAGATTAGGAGACTCTCTAGATATTACAAAGAAAACAACCAGATTGACTCTGATTGGACATACAAGAGAGACCAACTAAGGCTGATGGTCGAATAATCAGTAGTGATTTGTACTCGTCTCCAATGGAGGAAGGGTGGAACCACTAGTCGACAAGGATATTTTCTCCCCTGTTCGGGACTCAATCCAAATTTTTGCAAATGATATTATTCGCAGAAGAAGTCCGATTTTACTAATCTCGAAACCAGATCTCGAAGGATCTCTTTCCTTAGCACCACTCGAAGCAGCCCTTCTAGATGCAAGAGTTCCATACAAGCGTAGATTTACAAATTCTGAACCCGATTTCGAACCATTCATCCAAATTACTAACAATTCGGTAACCAAAAAATCAGGACTCTCGGGTTTGTCAGTTTCTACAGTGATTGTCGACGGTTTAAGGGGGAGTTCGGGTGATCTGCGAAAGGGTCCACTTAGTGCCGTTGCACAGTCACACTTACTCGCTATGGCGATAAATCCTCATAGCCACCGACTTAGAAGAATGCGACCGTGGATACTGTCTGGAAATTGGATTAACGAAGCATTGGACACAACATATGATCCAGTTTTTTCCTCCCTTAGGGATCATCTCTCTGCGGAGGGTTCAATCAGGGTAATCCCTGTGACAGAGGTTCCAAATGTCCATTTCAATAACTATCCATGGCTAGAGAGAAGCGAGTTAGAGGAAGCCAACAGTAAGTGGGGAAACTCGGAGTTAGAAAATCGTGAAAGAATTATGGAAAAACTGGTTAGACCGATCCTCAATCGTAACTCACCTTCAACAGCAAGAACAGAGGAATTGCTTTGGCACTGCGTAATCGGTCCTGGCTGGGCTTCCGATATTGCGTCTCAAATAAGTGTGGCCCAGTATCTTTGGGAAAGCAAGCCTCCCATCGAAGCTGCATCGATAGTTGCAGACTCTCTTGTCTCTTCGGGAGAGATAGGATTACTCGATTCTGAGCGTGCTGCTGCATCCGACGCATTCAATCCTTAGCGGCCTTATGTCTGACTCAACTGCATTCCTTTTCCCGCATGAAGGACACTTTACTCTCCCACCCCTCTTCGCATTTCTCTGACTATCGCCATCTTCAATCACCGGCGAAATGACAGCAGCAGGGAAAACCAGCAAAACACTTGAACCGACTACTCCCAGAACAATTGGCATTGGAAGTCCAAACCAATAGATGGAGAGTGAAAGAACCCCTAACACGCCAATCATGATCATGCTTGGTACTCTGCTTCTTCTTTTCGTTAGGGCCATCCCTATTCCCAGAGCCAAGCATAGAGCGAATACAGAGATCATTGCTGAAATCAGAGGGCTGAATAGTAGTGCATTTCTCGCTTCGAAATCAAGTCTAAAATCGGTATCGGACTCTATACTGGATTCCTCCAAGGTTAGTATCTCCATGATAATCCATCTTCTATGAGTGTAATCGACATCTCCATTGTCCAGATTAACCCCATCGAAACCAGACAGCATTCCTGTCCGAATCTCAAAAGAAAGATCCACTTCTTCCCAGTAATCATATCCATCGTGCCTGATAAAATCCTCAATCAGAGTCTGTCTCGAATCCCTCTCTACAGGGTAACTAGATTCAACATATATCGAGATATCGTCAGAGTTGAATGCCCTAGATGGCCCCAGGTCTATACTCACGACCAGAGGTCCTGTGTGATCTATCGGATCTAACCCGAAGAGCGATTCCGAGTCGATCTTTAAGCCGTCCGAAAGAAATGACTTCAGATTAGACCTTGCTCCCTTGAGGTGACTCTCCAGTACCGACAACTCTGAGTTGTCTACTCTGGCATTTGACTTCTCAGATGCGCTTACAGAATCTGAAAGTGTATTCAGGTTCCTCCACCAGCTTTTCGAACCTAGACTCTTATTCCCAATATTGTCGAGACCCCATCTCATCCACTGCGACATAGCGCCATCCAGGGTTATGGTCGTCTTCCTCTCTATGTTGTTGCCGTCATACTCGCAATTCACTTCAACCATTAGATCAGAACCGCCAGTCCGAGGTGGCTCCTCTTCCGGATACCAACTATTGTCGCCAGTGTCCTGGCCGAGAGTGATTTCGTGAATCTTATCCGCCGTGATGACCAATGAATCCTGCAGCGAAATCTGGAAGTCAGTTCTTACTGTACCAACACTGGATCCGCTTGGCTCCCACACAAATGTTACATCTACCCAGTCCTCATTCGAGTTCACAATAGGACTTTCAGAAATCTCTACGTTCTGAACCATTAGACCTCCTGTGGAACCCGTCCAAATCTTGTCGCCGAATCCAGAAGTCAGCCTAATTGGAAAGAATACCAGGTCTCCTTTTACACTAGCCTCTCTAATTACCACGTTCACCAATGGGAATGAAATTGATATTGCAGCATCAACATCCTTCTCACCCCAATGGAAAACTATTCCAGACTCGCTACCAGGATTGGAAAAAATCAGACTCCTAACCGAAAATGTAACCTCTATTTTCTCGTTTTTTGAGATTTCACCATTTTGTACTTCCACATCAACTTGCAACTCTCCAGATTCAGAAAGATAGACTGCGGGCAATTGGGAGGAACTTTCGTATGTATTCCCACCTACCTTTACGACTACGGTTGCATTGGCCGAAACACCAGTAGAATCAGAAACTTCGTATGGAATTGAGAATGTCCATGTTCCGGATGAGTAACTTCCAGCCTCTCCCCACTCGATCATCCATGAACCAATCTCAACCTCCCCTAGGAGTGACGAGGTAACTTCGACGGACTTCCTTTCCTCTAAGTCCGATTCGAAAGGAGTAAGCTGTCCGTTGTCCGGGTCCCCTATTAGGAATAGATCGAACTTGTCAGGGTCCTCGCAGCAGTTATTGCTCTCTCCAGCATTGGCAGTAATAGGGGAAAAAATGACCACCACTAGCATCGATGAAAATATCGCTACTTGCCTTGCTCGGGAACGGTCCACGACGCTCTGATTCATATCGTGCCCTTCAATGCGACGCAATTATTGGGCATAATGGTGCTCTTGTGGCCAATAATCCAAATCTCCACTAACCATGAAGCCATACTAACTCTGCCACTTCGCCATTAATTCTCTCGAGCTTTGCGAAACCGATTCTCTCGAACTGGTAGACTTCTCCTATATTCAGTTCAAAATCTTCAATGAAACCCACCAATTCCCTAATTTCTTCACCCTCTGGGACGAACATCTTAGCCTCTCTAGAGACTTCCTTAGGAAGCCAGTGGATGATTGGCCTCCCATCGCTCCTACCTTCGCCCTCGATATCTGCATCAAAACCTGTAATTTGTATATCCGCATAGTCTTTCAGGCGCAACTTTCCTTGTGTGTAATCGCTCTCTTGGATGAAAATCTTACTCCCAACAACCCATTCTCTATTTCCACCTATTGCCCCATCTGGGTGTCTAGGAATCTTAGCATCCGATGCGATGTCTTCACCTTTAATCTCAATTTCAATTGGTTCACTAACGAAAAACCTCCTCTCACAATATGCATCAATATTCTTTGAGTTGAGTGTCTCAAGTGTTTGCATTGAAACTGATATATCCTTCTGAGTAAGCCCGATCTCACCCCAAAGAGAAATTAGTGATTTTGCCTCAAAACCCCTTCTTCGTAGAGCTCTCAGAGTAGGCAGGCGAGGATCATCCCATCCGGCATACTCCCCAGTCGAGATTGACGATGCCATCCCAGATGTGGAGAATCCGCCAAACTCGTGAAGCTTGACCCTGCCCCAGTAAAGAGTCTCAGGATAATCCCAACCGAAGTGTTCGTACAACAACGTCTGTTTCCTGGTACTGTCCATGAGGTCCTTTCCCCTGATTATGTGTGTAACTCGTTGCTCATGATCTTCAATGGCACTCTGGAAATCCAACAGGGGCCAAACCTTGTATTCGTCTCCGACTAGTGGGTGGGGGGAGTGCTGGATCCTAAGTGCAGGCCAGTCCCTAAGTGCGGGATTAGGCATGTCCATGCTAGTCTTTACACGTACAACCGCGCCGCCTTCCAATATTTCTCCAGATCTCATCTGGCCCCACTCTTCTAGATTAGTAGAAACACTCCTAGATCTGCACGGGCAGCTTCTTTTCTCCTCTCGAAATATTCGAAACTCTTCCGCCTCACACCTACAAACATATCCATGGCCATCAGAAATCATTCTCTCTGCATGCTCGAGATAAATGGGCATTCTCTCACTCGCTCTAATTACTACATCGGCTGCTCTTCCCGCCAACCACTCGAAGTCTTCCTCCACCCATCCGTATGCTTCGATCATCGGAGGCTTCACTCTGGTATCTGTGTCATCAAACCTGAGTACAATTCTTCCATCGTATTTATCCGCATAACTGGAATTGATTACGATCCCTCTAGAATGCCCAATTGACAGCGGCCCATTCGGATTGGGTGCAAATCTAAGTACGACCTCAGATGTATCTCCGGGTAGATCACGCAAACCTATCCTCTTCTTGTGCTTCTCTCTTTCCAAGGCTTCAGGATCGATATTTTCTAACTCTTCTCTAACTACTCCAAAGCCCTCATTATTTGCCAATGAGTTGGCTCGCTGAACTTCCTGCTCGATCAGGCCCATCAGCCTCTTCGCATGGGGTCGAAGATCGGATCTTTCTGCTAGCACCCTTCCTAGGACACTTCCCGCCTTCCCTTCTCCATCATATTCTATTGCATTCTGCAAGGAATATTTCCTAACGGTTTGAATATCCTCGGGGTCAAAACCTTCTGCATCCCCCATGTTTATCGAACAGACCAGCCAATGATTGCATTTCACCGTTCTTGCTAATTCCATTCATCAAGAGCGGATTGGACTCCACTGGGAACTCCCGTGGCCCTTGACGGAATCGGCTTTCTATGGTGCTTCAACCATGCCCTCTCGACATTCTTCCATTTCCTTCTAAGGCAATCTTTGGGGGAGTTTTCTCTGCAAAGGCCATCAATTGCAGCCTTTGTCTTTGGATCAGATGGATATCCGGAGCCCAGATCAATGCCCAATTCTTCAGATAGGTCCTCTATTGCTTGATCCCTGTTCACCTTGGCAATAATGCTCGCAGCACCAGTAACTACATCTTCAGAATCCATCCCATGCCTGGAATAGATTTTCCATCCACCTCCTCCACGACCCAAGTTAGAGGCGACATTCCTGCCAAAACGGCCTGCATCTACATCACAAGCATCTAGGAAGAGGCTGAATTCTGCTGAACTATCTGTGACTCTCAAAATTGCATCGGCAAAGGCCCTGACTTCCAATGAATTCAGAGTACCCGATTCCATCCATAAATCAATGCTCTTCGCATCGCAATGTATCAGCCCTATTCCCCAATCCCTAGATTCTGCAATGTCCATAATTTCAGAATGAATGTTTTCCCTCTTGATTTTGGATAGCTTCTTCGAATCATCCACTCCCAATTCTGTTAGAATCGACCTATCCTCAATCGGTATAGAAAGTGCACATACTACCAAGGGCCCAATGGCAGGCCCCCTTCCTGCCTCGTCTACGCCCACGTGAACAACGCCCATATCACTGCCAGCGATGATAATGTCCATGAAAACTACTGTTAATTCGCACGAAATGGGGAAAGTATCATTCGTACACCCGTCGCTCACAGGACATGGGACCGATATGGCCCTTCAAGAAGAAGAAACCGGCAAAACCGGCTATTTCACGAACAAATTACATGAAGAATGTGGTAGAGTACGAGAAGAAATCCGGAAAGAAAGAAAGTAAGCATGAAGATAAAAGTCACCTCGAGAGCAAGAAGTTCTTGGACGCAAAGAAGCTTTTGTCAAAGGATAAGGATGACTAGGAGACGGGATCAGGAATCAGGGAACTAACTACTTCCAGATCGATTTCACCCGCTTGAATTGGAGACTTAATTCCGAATTCACCACTCACCTCGGGGGAAATTTCTCCAAACTCCCCGATGCTCTCCCCCTTGACCATAATTTGACTCCCTCTTCCGGTAATCCATGGTCCGTGTCCGGGCGGGGTGGATACGAATTCTACATCACCAGGATCTGCACCTAGGTCCCTAAGTAGGGCCTGCACTATCCCCTTCGAGGCAGTGAAACCACTACCAACCTCTGCACACGTCCAAGCGCCTCTACGGCAATTACTGAAACCCTTCACAACGGTGCCCAATTCATACACCCTCTGAGGCAATTCGTGATGCCTATTTGCAGCAAGCAATCTCAGCAGTGAAGGGAGGATGTATTGCCTCAATACAGTGTGGTCAGATGTTATCGGATTGGAAATTAAAGCCATGCCTTGCTCTTGTGGCCACCTAACGATTTCGAATTGATCCCTCTCATTTGAAAGAGTCAGGCCCTGAACCTCCTGAAGTCCGCATGCCCTCATACTTTCGCCAAACCGCCTATCTAGATTAGAAGACGCCAGAGGAATCGCATCTAGATGCGTTTTTGACAGTATTTCTGGTAGATTTTCAAAACCATGCCCTATTGCAATGTCCTCCACAATATCAACGGGGTGCATTATGTCACTTCTCCAACGAGGCATCGAAACAATATGCTCAATCTCCCCCACAACACAGTCAGCCCATCTTCCACGTTCATTGGGACCGTCAGTAACGGTTTGGCTCCCTTCCAATACGCCACCCATTCTTCCTATTGCACGAGATAACTCCTCTGGCCCCAACTCTAAACCCAGAATTTTACTAATCAGACTTTCTGGAACCCTGTGCTTCCTGGCTCCCCCATTGGGCACTCTAAATGCCTCGTCATTCGAATCAGTCAATTCGATACTCTCAACCATGCCTCCTCTTTCCGACATTGATAGGCAAACAAGTAGCAGACAAGATTCGCAGGCCCTAACATCCCAACCAGTTACATCGATGAAGAAATCACTAGTCCCCTCGTGAACGGTTGTGTGAGCCCCATTGATAATTGGTGGAAATGAAAGAACCTTGTCTTCCGAATCCAAAATCACGGGAAAACGACTCATTCCATCCATTAGGTGGGCATACTCGGCTCCTTTCGGATGCTCTTCCAGTATCTGCTCTATTGACATCTCCTCTGAACAGGCGAGAGGAATGAATGAGAAATTAGACGGTACCGTTGTCACTTTGAAAGGAGGCTTCAGGGAGTTCAGGTCGTGGACTCCTATGGATGCGAATTTCCTCTTCCTCCCCAATGTCATGTGTAGCTTTTCCTGGTGATCCATCAGAGATTGAATAAACTCCTCTTTTTCTTCTGGACTAGATCCGGTGTCAACCCCCCTAACCACCGCACCCAAAACTACAGGCCTGACGTCTTCTAATTCAGGTTCTACTGAGACTCTGACATCTCCTTGAGACACCGGTAAGATAACCTCTACTTCCTTGCTTGAAAGGAACGATCGAGAAGCCCTCGCAATATTCTCATGACTCAGTAGGTCAGGCCGATCCGGAAAGACTTCCACTTCTATTGACTCGTCGCTATTGCTATCTACCGGGCATCCCAATTCCGGCAACCACTCGGACCAATAATCGGCCCTATGCTCGATCCCGTGAATTTTCTGGATGTAACTGAGTATTGAGTGTTTGAAATCTAGAGTAGGAATTTTCTCACCTCAGATCTAACCACATCTTCAGGGGGCGATCATATCCAACCAGCCTAAGGCCAGAAATTGCAGCGGTATCAAAATCATTGGCTCGCAGGTTCCTCCTCCCTATCCTCTCGATCCTATCCACCCCTATTTCCCTCATCCAACTGCGAATTCCCACGGATAATTCGCTAATCTTCGAAGCCAAGTCACTTTCGGGACATGGTGAAACCAATGCAGTACATCCGGAAGCAACTGCTACAATCAGGTCCTTGGCATCGGGTTCGTGCAATACCTCAATCATCACAAATTTGCCAGTTTCCGCAATTCCCATTGCCTTGGCAGCTAAACCAATCTTAGGAAGTGAGGAGGCTAGACGGGAACCGCTTCTGGTTGCACAGTTAACTACGGCACCATCCAACTCTAAGTCCATTACTAGTCTGAAAAGACGCTCTATTCTGTCAATTCGCCCTCTAAGTAAAATTATCGAATTTTCAGACATCCTGCTGCGAAGTGAAATTAGCATAGCTTCTATCTCTGCGTCATTCAGTCCCGGGAAATCACTGATATCGAAAACAATGCCAGAACAGTTTCCAGCACTATCAATTGCTTCGCAGAACTCATTTTTTCCTACCAATAGAAAATCGCAACTCCTTGTTTTTGTTCTGACAATTGCCGGGGAATCTACGCCTTCCCAATTTTCAGATCCTATTGTTGTCTCACAACTAATCATCCAGGGTATTTTCAATAGCGATCCCCCTGAATCTGATCCATCTTGAACTAGAAGTGTGTAGTGATCGAGAGGTGCATTATTGGATAACGAATCCTCATTTGGGTATAGTGAAATATTCTCAAAACCCTCAGAGATGAAATCTTCCGATTTCTCAATTCTCGTTGAAGTGTCATCCCCTGGTTCTAGAACTAAAGCATCATCATTGAGGCTCAATCCCATTGGATCTAGCAATTTAGCGAATTCAGAAATCTCAGATTTCTTTATCGATCTCATATCCACACCATCGGGCGGAGGCGGACAACTGCCAGAGATGATTATCCTGCCTCCTGTCATACCTATGCCGGGCTCAGAACCAACCGAACCCATGACTACTATCGAACCCCCCGACATCCCTGATCCTAGGCGATCACCTGAATGCCCTCTAACTAGGAGGGTGCCTCCCGTCATGGATGAACCCGACTCATCCCCGGTCGATCCTTGGATAGATATCTCTCCACCAGCCATAGAGAATCCTGCCTTGTCCCCCACGTCTTTCTCTACTACTGTTTTTCCAGATAGCTGAAAGGCTCCGAGCATAGAACCAGCATCTCCCCTAATCGTCAAAGTTCCTCCTCTGTTTGCGGCTCCAACACAATCGCCAAATGACCCTAGGCAGAGTACTCTTGCCCCATCAGGCAAATGAGTCATTACTCCAAATTCTCCGTCCTTGGGTCTCTCATCACCGGCTCTCCCCCATCCAATCTTGACTGGACGATTCTGCTCTAATGCCTGCTCGACATACCTGTCTAGGTCATTGTTGAGTTTCAAACTCTTATTGACAATATCCCTCAAACCGTTGCCCCCTGCATTACTCTAGTATCCAGAAAGAGGCGACTCATTATTGACTCTTGCCGAATTCGCTATGTTCATAGGCATCCTTCAGACGCCGGTTTACCAAAGGCAAAGACATGGGGATTTGAAAATGGGAACCATTAAGGTGGCAATAAACGGTTTTGGGACCATAGGAAAGCGCGTTGCAGACGCCATAGATGCACAAGAAGACATGGAAGTCTCTGGCGTGACCAAAACCGGTCCAAGTTTTGGCTGTGAACTAGCAATCAAGAAAGGATTCCCCCTCTATTGTACATTCGACGATAAGGATCGGATTGAACAGTTTTCGAAGAAGGGATACCCATGCTCGGGAGGACTTTCTGACCTGCTTGCTATTTCTGATGTAGTTGTAGATTGCGCACCAGGAAAATTAGGGGCTGAAAACCTCGAGAAATACCAGTCAGCTGGAATAAAGCACATTTTCCAAGGCGGAGAAAAGCACGAACTTACGGGGTTGTCCTATACTTCATCGGCCAACCACTCTGAGAATATGAATGCGATTGGGACAAGGGTGGTTTCCTGCAACACAACAGGACTTTCCAGAACCCTAGTCCCACTCTACGAGCACTGTGGCTCATTGAAGGTCGAATGTACGATGATTAGGAGGGCAGCAGATCCGGGAGACTCAGGAAAGGGGCCAATAAACGCAATCAAACCTGTTCTGAAAGTTCCAAGCCACCATGGTCCAGATGTGATGACAGTAAAACCCGAGATTGACATCAACAGCCTCGCCGTAGCAGTCCCAACAACGATAATGCACGTCCATAGCATAATCGCCGATCTACCAGAGGGGCACGGGCTAACTACTGATTCGATAATTGAAATGTGGACGGCTACTCCTCGAGTAATTATCATGAATGGAACTGAGGATAGGATTCCAACTACTGCAGAGGTAATGGAGATGGCTAGGGACATAGGTAGGAAGTGGGGCGACCTACACGAGATCTTCGTTTGGGAAGACGGTGTAAAACTAGTCGGAGACCGGCTTTACTATTTCCAAGCAATCCACCAGGAGAGCGACGTGATCCCCGAGAATGTTGATTGCATCAGGGCACTGATGGGGGTGGAGGGCGACTGGCGCAAGTCAGTAGCCAAGACAGACGAGTCAATCAGCAGGTACTATTCCACTTAGTGTGAAAAGCCAATCGCATAGTGTCAATAGTCAAAAGAGACTCTAGTCTCGGAATGACGAATGACTACCACAAAAGCAGTCTGTTCTGTCATTGCACTCTTTTTCTTCTCCACTTTCGCCAATTCGTTTTCTTTGGAACAAGAAATCGAAGAAGACTCACTTCACTACGCCTCAGATTTGCCCGTCGATGAAAAATGGCTTATGTTTCAGAATCCAATTCCTAGTCATTACCCAATCTCGGAATCATCTGGAAAGATCCATTCTCCATTCGGCATATCAGACCCCTTGGTAGAGGGTCTGCCATTGGGCCCGTGGCAGACTATTGGGATTAACAGGCCGTATGATGACAGATTACATGTTGTTCAGTCGACTACTCCGGATTTGTCCGAACTTCAGAATGAGCTTTTATCCATTGGAATTGAAATTATTGACCATGTTCCCGATGATTCAGTAGTCATCAGCCTCTCAGAAGACGATTCGGGTGCTGAAATTTCTCGAGTACAGAATCTATCCAAAGTTCGCTGGGCTGGTCCTATGCCATCAGCGTGGAAGGTCTCTAACTCATTACTAGAATTTATGCAGTTTGAAGACTTGCTATTAGACCTTGATGTGACGCCATCACCAACAAATTCACTAGAGGATCACATCGATCTAAACCGAATGATAAACTCTCTCACAGGTACGATGCACGAATCTTCTCATTGCGATTCACATCTATGCCAGATAAAATCTGCAAAACCTTCCTTGATTATTTCCTTAGCTTCCGACCACAGAGTCAGCAGGGTAGAATCAGGACCGTCCCTTTCCATTCAGAACTCAAATGCCAGCATTATTTCAGGAGCCGATTTCGCTAGATCAATTTCAGGGTTGAACCTAAGTGGTTCAGGAGAAGTTATCGGTATATCTGACACTGGCCTCGATTCGGATCATGGTGACTTCGAAGGTAGACTTAGGAGTCCCGTATTCAACTTGTTCGGGCCGGATAATTCTGGGGCCGATTCAAACAGCGGCCACGGTACTCACGTAACATCGACTCTACTGGGAGATGGTTCCGGAGACCCCAATTCCACTGGAATTGTACCCCAAGCGACTTTCCACTTTTACCAATTAGAGGTTGACAGCTCCGGAATATTGGCAAGATGGGGCTCACTGTACGAAATGTTCGAGCACTCGCTGATCAACGATGCATACATTCACACAAATAGCTGGGGTAGTGAAAGCCTAGTTGGCGACTATACCTCGGACTCCCGCTCAGTTGACTGGTTTTCAAATGACTACCCTGAGTTCCTAGTAATTTTCTCTGCCGGCGATATGGGAGTTTCAGGAGTCACATCACCAAGCACTGCAAAAAACGCTCTTTCCGTGGGCGCTTCAACAACAGGAGCGTTTGGCTCCGAGCAGATTGGTCAGATATACAACGACTCATCCTCAGGTCCTACTTCGGATGGTCGAATTAAGCCAGATTTGGTTGCCCCAGGGGTAATGATTTGCTCTGCTCGTGCACAAGAAGCAGACTTTGCCACCGGAGGAAACTGTTCTAATTCGCTGCATCCGGATGGTTCGACCCCGCTTTACATGACAATGAGCGGTAGTTCGATGGCTACACCAGTGGTGGCAGGGGCTTCTGCCATGGCCAGAGAATTCCTCAGGGAGGAAGTCGGGATAGGTGCTCCAAGGTCCGATCTTATCAGGGCATTATTGGTCAATGGGGCAGATGATATCGGTGTGCCTGACGTGCCAAACCCCAGTGAAGGATGGGGGCAACTCAATATCTCAAATAGCCTCTTCCCGAGAAGTAACGGTGTAAATCAGTCGGTATTCTACGATCAAGAAAGACAACTCATGCCCGGTCACAGTTTCATCTATACTTTCGAGGTCTCTGGCGGTAGCGGCATAGATGTTACCCTTGCATGGAATGATTTGGAGGGATCTGCTTCCGCGGATCAGAACGCAAGCCGTCTTGTAAACAACCTAGATCTGGTTGTAACATCTCCAACTGGGGAGGTTTACAATGGAAACAACTTTGCAAACGGAATTAGCCAAGCAGCAGGGGCAAATGACCAACTGAATAACCTCGAGAGGGTTCGCCTCCCATCTGCCCAATCTGGAACATGGTCCATTCAGGTCGGACATGCTGGAGGGTTCGTTCAAGACTTCTCGTTGGTCTTATCCGCGGACGCAGAAGAACGTCAAGAGGCAGACCTAACTGTTGTTCCGAACTCTATATTCACTTCAGAAACCAGTCCTTTGAAGGGCGACACAATATCCGTGCAACTTTCATGGATCAATCAAGCAGCTTCGCCTACAGGAACGTACTCAATTTCCCTACAGGATACCACGGATGGTACAGATATTGGAACGTATTCGATGCCTTCACTGGTGGGAGGCGGGATTGAGACATTTTCGATATACCATTCTTTCTCAACCACCGGCTCACACATTGTGCGACTGACTCTTGATTACTTTTCTGAGGTTGACGAACTAAATGACGAAAACTCTGGAACAAATAACAACGTGTACGAACTGGAACTGGACGTTACAGAGATAGGGGTCCGAATAACCCCACTACTGGCTGATGGGTCTCATCCCTCAGACTTCCAGGAATTAGAATCCGCCAAGTCTCAGAATATCGACCCGAGCTTAGTAAGTTGGGCCGTATTCCAACTAGAACTATTGAATGAGGGAACCTCGGAGATCACAGTAGAACTCTCGACGTCCGCCGTACAAGTCATCGACGAATCTGGAATAATGAACACTCCCCAGGACGAGTGGTCCCGCTCCCTAAGTGAGACAGGGCCATGGGTGCTTTCCCCATTCGGAGAGGAGGGGGACAGAGTGGTAATTTCACTGAATCTTACAGATGAAGATGCAGATTTGGAAAGCAGATTCGCACTTCCAGGTCTTTTCGTTACCGATGTCACCCTTAGGGATAAGATGTCACCAACTATATTCCATTCAATTCGACTTTCGGTTGACATTGATCGAGTAGAGGGACTATTCACAGTCCCCGCTGGTACCGAGAGTCTGGGTTCTGAACCAAACACATTCGCCCTATTCACTCTCTCAGTGAGAAATATCGGAAACGGACCAACCGAATACAGCATTTCCTGCGAAACAACAGACCGTTGGATAGTCCATGTAGGGAGTAGTCAAACTTCTGAAATTACAATCGGTCCACTTAGCAGGCTTCAGTTCGTACCTGTGCAGATTCGGGTCAAAGTTCCACCAGCCTCGTCTGGCCTATCTGCAGGAGATACCAACCAAGTGACATGTGTCACTACTTCTGTTAACGACCCAACCCTGTTCACAATCGAGACAGCTATGGTTGAAGTTCTAGAAAGCACGGAGTTCACCACTCAGATTTCAGACTCTAACGGAATCGAGTTTGGTCCTGCAGCCATATCTGAATCACGAGCAGTTCTGAACGGCGAAACGGTGACCACGATCTTATCGATCTCGAATAGGGGCAACATTCCTCTCGATTTCCAGGTTCGAGCCCTTTCCTCAAGTAATTCATGGCCGATACAGGTATACCTCTTCAACGAAGAACCACCTTCTGGAGAAGAAACAAACGTCGAGTTAGAAGTGGACCCAGGTGATGAATCAATGGTGATGATTCGCACCATAGTGCCTCTCCCAGCAGAGAAGGGAGATAGGAACACCATAACCATCAAGACAACATTGGGAGAAACCACAATCACGAATGCAACGGTGTTAGAAGTAAAGGAAATTACCACTCTGGACGTACAGAGCGAAGAAGGATTCTCAATCGCACTAGGACGTGACGGGAACTCCAATATTTTCCTACACAATTCTGGAAACGTGCCGCTACTAATCGACCTTACAATGGGCACGCTCCCTGATGGGTGGTCTGGCGGATTCTTGACCGGAAAAACATTCTCAATGGACATGAATAGGGACTCTATGATCACAATCGCCCTACAGCTGCCCAGTGGGACTCCGGTAGGAACACTGTCTGAGAAGGTTCCAGTAATCATCGAATCAACATCTCCGAGCCTATCCAAGGAAACAATAACGGTCGAGATTGAGGTCACGGTTCTGCCATCTGTGTGGATCGACGTCCAGTCTGAATCTGTGAACTTCCAAGGGATTGCCGAAGGTAAAGAGTCGCAGTTCACTATGGAAGTTCATAATCTAGGAAATTCTCCTTCTGGAGTGTGGCTAGATTACGATGGCTTGGATGGATGGACGATATCATTCACCCCCTCTGCAATAGAAGAACTAAGTCCAGGTGAGAAAGCAGAAATTACGGTAACACTCAAGCCTAGAAAATCTGCAGAAGACGGCCTCAACCAACTCCAAATCTATGCAAACTCAACATCTGAGGCTGGACAAGTTACAGTTACCGAGTCTGCATTGACTATCGATGTCAGCAAGGCGAAGTCAGCCAACAGCGGTGGTATCTCTGGGATTTTCGAAGCATTGGGCCTTCCTGCGTGGACAATCTCAGTAGTCTTTTTCGCCGCTCTTGCCGGCATCGTCTCATATGGCATTAGGGCGAGAAAAGAGTTCCAGCCAGTTGGCTCCGAAGAGCAATTGATTCCAAGGGGTTCGGCTCTCCAAGCTGGAACTAAGGAAGAGAGGAGGGCTGCAGCACTGGACACATCAACCACTGGTGATGTGGTGACCGGAGAGGTCTCAAAAAATGAAATTCAAGATGCATTACAGTCTACAGTACCCACCCTGCCCACTCATCAAGTTCCGGAGGGGGCACTGCCACTACCACTGACGGGACTTCCCGATGGATGGACTATGGAACAATGGGTGGCATACGGGCACCTCTGGTGGGAGCAGAACGGTCCTTAAGGCGGTTCATTTTTCCGTACCATCCCACGCCCTCGACTCATGACGGGTTCAATCGTGTTATTCGGACCGCCCGGTGCCGGCAAAGGGACTCAGGCAGAAATTATCGTAGAGATGACTGGAAAACCACAGATTTCTACAGGGGACATGCTTCGGTCTGCAGTCTCCCTTGGGACAGAACTTGGCTTGGAAGCGAAGGGTTACATGGAAGCTGGGAAACTCGTTCCGGACGAGGTTATAATCGGATTGATCGAAGATAGATTAGGTCGATCAGACGCATCAAATGGTGTCTTATTCGATGGTTTCCCGAGAACAATTCCTCAAGCCGAAGCCCTCTCTGAGATTACCGAGGTTTCAGCTGTGATATCCATTGAAGTCCCGGATGAAGAAATTGTAAACAGAATCGTAGGAAGGAGGATGGATCCTGAGACGGGTGAGATATACCATGTTTCATTCAAAC
>JAZANL010000022.1:0-12590 GCA_036251765.1 Thermoplasmatota archaeon
TCTTTCTCGATAACGTCCATCACTGCCATCCCAATAGCGCAGGAAACCGGATTTCCTCCGAATGTACTGAAGAACTCCATTCCTCCGAATGAGGAGGCTATCTCACGGGTGGTGAAAACCGCAGCCATTGGGTGTCCGTTTCCAATGGGTTTGCCCATGACCACGATGTCTGGAACCACCCCCGTGTCCTCGAATGCCCACATATGGGTTCCAACCCTGCCAAATCCTACCTGCACCTCATCTGCAATCAGTAGGCCTCCGATTCTCCTCACATAGGATGCCACTTCGCTCAGGTATCCGTCAGGGAGCTCGATCTGGCCAGCACAGGACAACATGGACTCTATCAACAGTGCTGCGACTTGGCCGGAGTCTCTGAGACCGGTTCTGGCCTCTTCTAGGAAGTCAGCCTCAGGCCTGCGATATGAGTCTGGAAGGGGGAGGACGTGTACCCATTTCTCTGGGTCTCCTTTTCCACCGAGGCCCCTGAACTTGTAGGGGCTCAGGTCGATCAGCATACCCGTGTGCCCATGATACGCTCCTTCGATTACGGCCATGTCATGATTCCCAGTATGGGCCCTTGCAAGCCTTATTGCCAACTCGTTGGCCTCGGATCCGGAGTTGACGAGGAACCCGACGTCAAGGGAGTCTGGCAGTGTCTCGGAGAGTCTCGAGAGGTATTCTGTGAGGCCATTGTACACGTAACGGCTGTTTGTGTTCAAAACGGCCATCTGCCTCTGTCCGGCCTCGACCACATGAGGGTTACAATGACCCACGTGAGAGACGTTGTTCACTAGATCGAGGTAGCGCGTTCCATCGGATGCATGCAGGTATTGCATATCCCCTCTTACAATGTGCAGGGGGGTTCCGTGAGCGAGTGACATGGACGTGCTAATGAGTCGTTTTCTCGCTTCGAGTAGCTCTGCCAGTTTTTCCATAGCGAACCCTACTGCGGTTTTTGTTCGAGCACGGACCGTCCATAATGGATGGGTCATAGATTACCGGATTCAGGAAAACCGCTTCCGGTCTCCTAATCGTTATGAACGGATATGCCAGGGGGTGTTCGTGCCAGGAACCTTCGACCGAACCAGGGGGCGGGCCCTGACCCGCGAGGTCTCTCCCAATTACGCCGACGCGGTTTCGAACTTCTTCACGACCAGGGCGCCTGATTACGATGCGGCTAGGGGCGCGCAAGACGCGTATTTCGCTGCCCTCAGGGCTCATGGCTCAGAGGTCGTCGTCCTACCTCCTCTGGAGGGTTTCCCCGACTGCAGCTTCACAGAGGACACTGCTGTGATCCTTGATGACTGTGCGGTGATACCCAATCTCGGCCATCCCAGCAGGGATGGCGAGCAAGACTCCATCGCGGAGTTCCTCGAAGATGATTTCGAGATTCACAGAATGCCTACCGGTGCGACTCTGGATGGGGGGGACGTCGTCTTCTACGATGACAGATTCCTGGTGGGGATCTCGACCAGGACGAACAGGGAGGGGGCCGATTTCCTGTCAGAGCACGCGAAGAGAGTTGGCATGGACGTGCAGTTATTCGACGTACCGGAGAGCACTCTTCACCTGACAACGGTCTGCTCTAGCCCAAGGGTTGGCACGATGGTGGCAGCAGAGGGGCATCTCACGGAGAAGGAGCTGGCGTTCGCGGAAGAGGTGATTTGGCTCCCTGAGGAAGAGGGTTACGCGGCAAACACCATCGCGTACGGAGACAGGATCATCATGGCTGATGGATACAAGAAGTCCAGGCAGTTGATGATGGATGCTGGCTTCTCGATCACTACGATCGAGATGTCCGAGTTCAGGGAGGTCGATGCGAGTCTGACCTGCCTTTCGGTCTTCATAGGATAGGTTTGTTAGAGCCTGGGGGTTGCGGAAATTATGAATTCAGGAGCGAAGGTAATCCTCGGAGTCGGGGTTGCTATGCTCGCAATCGGCATCTTACTCTCAGCCTTGGGTGCTAGGGGAGTAGGTTCA
Source organism: Thermoplasmatota archaeon (assembly GCA_036251765.1). Classification (GTDB taxonomy): domain Archaea; phylum Thermoplasmatota; class Poseidoniia; order Poseidoniales; family Thalassarchaeaceae; genus UBA36. Next base: position 1,981 of record JAZANL010000022.1, read on the forward strand.
GTCGAGGGGTTTTCGGTTGAGGACGATAAGGTCTGGTCTGGTAGCTCAGGAGTCTACGTTCATCAGGACTCATCAGAATGGGGGCTGTTGATCTTCGTTAGCGATGAAGTCAGATGCGACGAGTTCGACCTGAATGTAAGTGTTGTAGCCTCCGATGCTGATGGGAAGGCATGGTACGAGCATGACTGGTGCGTCGAGGGTGGGAAGTTGCCCTCGGGCCATGCCGATGACCCCCCGGGTTGGCTCCACATGGGAACGGTTCGCGGTCTTGAGGAAGGGGCCTCTTACGAGTTCACTTCGAGGGAGCAGGTTGTTGGGGTCGAAGAGAGCGTTGTCGCCGAGATAATCGAAGACGCCATAGGTGGTGCCTTGGGTTTGATGGGTGGAGGCACGTGTGCATGCTGCGGGGCCTTGTTCCTTCTTCTCGGTATCGTACTCGCCCTGACCATGAATGAAGAGGCTCCAACTACTTACCAGGTCGACGCTGAAGGCCGTGTGGTACAGATCCAGGGGGGACAGATGGCACCCGATCCTGTTTCCATCGCCTCTGGAGCCGAGGTCAATGTGGACGATCCTGCTACAGCAACTGAAGAGTGGTACAAGCAGACAGAGAAATGATTCGGTTCGTGTCTGTTTCTGATACCCCTCACCGAATCCATTAACAATGACTCTCAGAGTCATTGCGCTATGGCTGAGCGGCACGCTAAGACTGACTCGCAGTACGAGTGGTCGGTCTCTGCGGTTGTCCTATCCATTCTCTTCATGGTTCAGGCATTCGCACCGGTCGCGGTTTCCGATGCCGGGTTCGATGAAATGACGATATGCCAGGACTCCGCATCCACTCTAGGTGGGATTTGTGACGATCGTACCGACGCCGACGACGGGACGGGCGATGTTACTGACTGGGTCGAGGGGATGTTCCACTTCAACATGACAAGCCCTACAGAAATACAGTTCCAAGCATCATGGGCAATCAGGGAGTGGGACAAGTCGGGAATGGGGCTTTTCAACTCGGCTTCCATGGCCAATGCACTCCAATCTGACAACATAATGGCGAACGATGGCCTGCCGGCGGATGTCCTTAGGTCTGCTTTCGACGAGAATACCGATCCGAATGACGCGGGGTCACCGACCATCCAGGAGTCCCTGCTGACGGAGATAGACGGTTCAATATCGGACTTCTTGTCGAACTGGGGAGGGTCTTCGACTCCGGATACCAGTTGGTCGGACAGGATATTCCTCCCCGATGACTCGGGTACGATGTCTGGCGTGGATTGCGAGCTAGACCCGTTGCTGGACAGCGATGGGAACGCGTTCGAGCCCCCCATTTGCATCTCGACCAACGTAAACATCACCCTGCCCGTATCCACTACCTACGGGATCAGTGGTGTGGGTGCGTCGGATCTTGATACGGCACTCGAGGGCCTGCTGGTGATGGGTTCCCAAATCACAACCAAGTTCGATGTGAAGGTCAATCCTGGCCACAAGGGGACCTATGCAATCCAGCCGCCATCTTACGCCACTGTGGTAGATGCCGGTGGTTGGCAAGGAGAGGAGGTCGGGGAGGTGGCAGACGACGGGGTTCCCTACAACTCTGGGCTGTGGAGCGTTGACAACCGCGTCAATCCAAATGGGGTTCGTCATGCTGATTTGGACATGAGGATGGGCTACAGGGACATCGACGGTACCGATGTCGTGGATGTCAACCCACTAGACAAGAGCTTGGATCTGAGGGTTTCAGTGGACTTATCCGATGAGAGCAACGCGTTCATCGAAGTCATTGTGGGGATATACCAGATCCAGTCAAGCTCCTTGAACAGCTGGGGCCTCGAAGGAGCCTTGATGCCATCAGACAAGGCCACCATCCCAGTGATCACTTCTGATGGGATACGCATGGCATACCACACAGGCCTGCTGGATCTGGACGACCTGTCGGACGCAATCCCCGTCTCAGGGATCGGCCAGTCTCTTGCTAGCTCCAAGGAGGGCCTGAACGTGGCAATGGGAGGTTTCACCTGGACTTCGGTTTCGCAGGCCCCGTTGAATCCTGGTGGTCTGAATCACACACACGGGTTCGGCTGCTCCAGAGGGGTGCATTACTGCATGGAGGGGACTGTGGCCATGGATGACACATATCCGGTCTACATGCGTTCAGTCAGTCACACCTTCTCACTCAGTCTCGCGGATCTCCTAGGCGGAAACCTAGGGGACTCTGGCTTCATGAACTCGGTCTCGGGGGATGACCTGGGCAAACTTCTGAACTCCGGTTTGCAGTTCTCCACCGTTCTAAGCGATGAAACGATGGAGTCGTTCATCGGCAGCCTACTTCCCAATGGGATCAGTGCGGACCTCACGATGACGATCGTGCTTCCCGAGTGGGCCTCAACATTCGGGGGAGGGGACTCAATAGTCCTGACGTACAGGGCGGATGGGAACCATGACGGGGCAATCAGCATAACCGGCTCCGACTCCTTCGCATGGGACCATGCGATTTGCAGGACCACGGCCGTCTCGAACTGCGTCGACCAGACGCCTGACGTGGTTTGCGCGTCGACTTCGAAGAGTTGCGGTTACCTCGATGTGGACCTTGACCTCGAAGAGGTGTCTTTCGCAAGCCTCCCCCTTACCAAGGGGGGGCATGTCGAATTCGCACTATCGGTGGATCTAACCATCCACAGGATCGGTGTGCCTGACGCCTTGTTCGAACAGGTGAACTCGGGTTCAACCAACTTGGACCTAGATGTCCTGCCAGCAGATCTACTGCGAGCCTTCCTCGACATCGGCGCCAGGGAGGGAACCGAACCCCTAGAAGTGGAGTGGGAGATTTGCGATGACGGGAAGAGCTACTGTCAGCAGAAGATCTCTTTTTCATCGGACAACGCCACTGGGCTCCCCTCCTATGCCAGAAAACTGAGTAGGGACATAGAGAGTCTGCTCATGGATGCTTCCAGGGAGTTGACTGCGAATGAAGGGAACGGAATAGGAACCGTGGATTTGTCTGGTTTGTCAGTCGACATCCAGTTACCGCACAGCATGCTGACGGACAATGACGAGTCCATCGGTGACGAGAGGGGCATTGTGCTGAGCGTGGATATCCCGAAAGTGAGGATTGCCACGGGGGTAGACAACTCCTGGTTCGAATTGATTAGCATACTCAGAGGGGGCGAGGGAGATGTTGAGTTAGGGATCGAGGCGACCGATCCGACGTCGGCACTCGTCGCCCCGTTCCTCAATCCAATGGTTTCAGCTATGGGGGGCCTGACCGATGCGCTGTCTGCTAGCATAGTTAGTGCTGAGGGCATCCGGACACCCGAATTGATAGGGTTCGAGGTCCCGACCTCGGAGTTGACTAACGTCGGCCCTAGTGAGATGGGTCTTGACCTTCAAGGATTCATCACAATGACACTGCCCCTGGGAGTAAAATTGGAGGACTACAGTTCAAGAAATGGCAAGTTACTGGTGGAGGAGGATAACATTTCGAAACGGCAGATCGTCACTTACGAGATCGGACCGAGCATGTATGATGACAGAGTAGAGTTCAAGGTGCTGCTCACCCCTATGTGGGTCATTTCGCAGATTCAGTACTACCTAATCGGACTGGTTCTCTTCGTTCTCTGGAGAGCCAGGAGGAGGATGACTCGTCGGAAGAGAAAGAGGAGGGCAGAGGCACTAGAAGCACTGGAGGAATCGGCTGCTTCGCCCATGGGATACATCCCCCCGCAACCAACCGTGGAGGTGCTTCAAGTGACGGACAATGGTATCGTGATCAAGAGAAGGCTGATAGCCACATAGAGAGGTCGCATGAGAGCCCTGCTGATGGTTTTCTTAGTTCTCGCTGCTCCGCTAAGCGGATGCTTTGGGAACAGCGACTCCAGTCTGACGGCGGAAGACCTGGTGATCGAGCCGGGATCCCTGGTCTCCGGGATTTTCCAGGATGTGACTTTGGAGGCCGGGCAAAGCATGTCCGTGTTCGTCCCTTACTTGGTTAGGGACCCTATGACTGGCTTCGTGCAGAACTCAACGGTAGTGGATATCGGAAAGGGGGAGTCGTTGACGCTCGAGTTTCTCGCCCCGCCCAGAGTCTCGCTGATAGTGCTGCTCGTTGGAGGCGAGGGTCGGTCCAATTGGCCAGTGAGGGACGCGAACGAATCATGGGGGTCTTGGTTAGAGAGGGGGGGGCCGGATGCGACGGGCGGTGCCGCTGTTAGCAGAGTAAATGCGAACACCACGCTGGATTCCCTGAATGCCAGCTCAGATTCCGGCGGTTCTGTCTTGGTGAAGGCCCTGCTCGCTGAAAGAGCGTCTACTGTGCCGGAGGACGATGGCGGTAGGCATTCATCAGGAATGGTACATGGGAGAGTCGTCTACGATAGGCTGTACGAGATTACGGATCCGACAAACTCGTTGGATCCCGTTGATGGGAAGGCGGGTTATTGGGACAGGTGGGCCGGCCAGGGGAACGCCGCATACGAGGACGCAGCCCAGTACCTGATTTCGGAAATGTCATCATTCGGGCTCGATGTGGTGTCGCATCGATTCGAGTTCACTGACATCCTTGGCAACCAGAACCCAGAGTCGTACAACGTGTGCGCCTACAAGTGGGGGAGCGTCTTCACGGACGAGTGGTTGGTGTTCGGTGCTCACTTCGATGTAGCGCCTCCTGCCAACTTGGTCTTACTTGACCCTCACGTGACAGGGGAGAGGTCGTATGGCACTCGGGTCGGCGCTTACGACAACTCCGCAGGGACTGCGATGGTGATGGAAACCGCTCGGGCTCTCTCAGAGTTCGAGAGCAGGAGGACGATGGTTTTCTGCCTCTGGTCTGGAGAAGAGGGTGGAAAGAGGGGCTCTGACTACTGGACGGACTACCACGTCAAAGAGGACAACCCAGATGTCACGGTTACCAACTACATCAACCTCGACATGGCAGGCGTGAACTGGCCCGGAGGGGGTGGTGCGCCCCACGGTGACCCCGATCCCCAGATTGACGAGGACGGTTATCCGAAGGACGCCGAGGTTTGGCCTATGCGTGTGTACATCGGGCCCGGTCCGAACCATGACAGCCTGGACCAGCCGGGAATGGTTGGGCTGTCCAATTGGATAGGTTCGGATGCCTTGGGCCTGGAGGAACAGATGGGCACTCTAGTGGGAGACGGTTATGCGGCCGATACATGGAAGACTGACGTATGGTTGGACATGGACAGACCCGAGATAATCGTCTATGAGGACACCACTGCGCGAAGCGACCATGCCAGCTTCCAGGACAACCTCGGCACCGTGACGGTGGGTTTCGGGGGCCTAGTAGACGGTTACTGGTGCTACCACCAGACCTGTGACACGCTCGAGGAGATGGAACAGTGGATGGACACCACCGGCAAGGACTACGGTGATGAGAACACGGGAGTAGCGAATGTTGTCAACAGCCTAGACATGATCACCTGGTGGGCGCTAATGACGTTCTTCCACTGCGACGAGAAGCCCGTGTTGAATGCCATAGGCTGATCACGCAGTCGGCTACGGACTCCAGTCTGTCGTGAATGTGATGTAGACCATGGCTATTGCCACGCTTAGGCAGGTGTAGAAGATGGGTTCCGACCAAGACTTGATTTTCTTACCGTCGAGGGGGCCGAATGGAATCAGGTTGAACGCACACAGAATCGCATTGCCCGTCAACCAGCACCTGAAGACGACGGTGAACCCAACGAGGTCTCCTGTGACCAGCCATACACCGTATCCCATGGCCCATAGGACCATGTTGGAAATGGGCCCCGCCACAGCGATCTTGCCGAATTGATTCCTCGTGGCATTGCCTGCCACCATCACGGCTCCAGGGGCCATGAATACGATTCCGAGGAATGCGGCGAGGATCAGTCCGAACCGGAGTCCCCCTGGGTCGGCGCGGAACTCAGCCCAACACCCGTAGTATCTGGCGACGAACTTGTGAGCGAACTCGTGCAGGATGAAGGCAGGCGCAATCGAAATCAGTGACAGCAGGCAATAAAGGGGAAATGCCGGGGATAGGGAGAACACGCCGCCATCGAACATCAGTGCCAAGGCCAGCGTGAAAGCCCCCGTGGCTAAGGCGAGGTGTTTGACCTCAGTACTCGAAAAGTGCCAGATCGAACCCCTGTGCATATTGGCGGAACCCATGGATCTTGGGTCTCCGAAGAAGCTGGAAGTCATCGTTCCTCCTTGGTCCATCTGCACGATGCGAATTCGTGGTTGTCTCCAAGTTCCGTCATCCCTCGCGGCCGAATGGCTGCTTGCCCTCCGTTGGGCTTCAAGGGGGTCATCGTCAACCCACCATGCACGAGGGTCCCTCTCGGCTGCCATGGAATGCTGGCCCTATCGTCCGATATCAATGCTATTCGGATTCAATCGTCCAGCATTTCCTCTAACTCGGAGATGAGGTCGTCCCAAGTCATTGGCGGTTTTGCGTCCCCGTCCCTGAGTATCTCCCGCATTTCCTCCATCTGGGATTCGTCCGGTGGGCTGTCTGCCCACTTGTTCCTGTTGCCAACTTCTCGAATAAGGGATGTCTTTCGGGAGAGTCTCTGGCTCCTCAAGCGCTTCTCGCCGCCCTTCTCGGGGTCATGCTGGTGCTCGCTGATCATTTCCGAATATTTTCTCATCCATTTCCCGTGGGTGTCGTCCTCGGTGTAGCTGAATGGGTCGGCTAGCATCGTGACTAGCTCTCTCGCGAGCCTTTGAGCCTTGGTTCTGGCTTTCCCGGACGTCAGCCTGTCCCTAGCCTTGGTATGCCCACTGATGCATTCCTTGCACCTGCTGGAACCGGCTACATCAGGTGCATCGCACATGAGGCAGCATACCGAGAACCCCATCTGCTCCATGGCCCTTCTGGGAAGCGACATGGTGGACGCTATCCGAGTCGAGTTATGAGATTCACTCGGATTCGAAGGCAGATAAGGTCCCGAAGCCCTCCAACAGGCTCGGTCCGCTTCCAAGGAAGCAGAGAATGCCCCTCCTGCTCCTCGAGTCCTCGGGGGTGGAGTTGTGGTCCGTCGCGCAAGAGCCAGTGCACCCATCGGCGAATGCGATGTACACCCTCCCTTCTCTATCGATGTGTAGGTCGTTGAAATCCAACAGATTCCTGTTGGATCCTCCGATATCACGACAGTCTCCGCTGTTGAGGCATATGCTGCCTATCTGGACGGGATCGGAAGAGGCTCGGACAGTGTGGAAGACCGGGTTCGTATCTAACGCATTAAGGCTGTAAGTGACATACAGGTAGTAGCTGACGTTTGCATTGGCGTAGTGGGCGTTGCCATCCCATGGCTCTCCATCGATGTTCGACTGGTTAAGTTCGCTGCTGTTCTCGCTGCCGAGGTATGTTATGGCGATTCGACCCGGATCTCCAGCATCGATTTGAGGGAAGGCGGTCGAGATGACTTCGATCGGGCTGATGCGCATGCTGGTCTGAGTCCAAGACTCGCCCGAGTCGGTGCTGGTAGCCAGGTACACGCCCTCATCGGCCCCCGTCCAGATGTGGTAAGCATTCGATTGGGTGTCTGTGGCCACCTCTGAGTTCTTCCTTGGATAGGGAGTCCCCTGATCCTCTCCCATCGTCCGTTCGAACCATGTCAGTCCGTTGTCCTTGGAGACGATGACCGTGGGAGTCTCGACTCTTGGTGTGACGTAAACCGTTCCATCGGGGGCGGAGGTGATTGCCCCATGAAGGCCCCCGTTGGTGGTGGCAAGCCCGACGAGCAAGCCCCCGGCCTCGAAAGTCGCCCCACCGTCGAAGCTAGTGTAGCAGAAGATTCCTACTCCCTTGTTGTAGCAGTAGTATACGGCTTGGTCGTAGATAACCTGTGAAACCAGCCCTCCGATGCCGTATCCACTACCAGTCCATGGCCCGGTTGCCAATTTTATGTGATCGTTAAGGGGGGTCGTTCCTGAATCGTGCGGGTTTCCAACCCATGTTTCTCCATCATCGTCGCTCCAGCAAATCCAAGACGTCTCCAGGCCTTGCATCTGGACATTGAAGATGCGATCGGTCTCCGGGTCCACCCATCCGTACGGGTCATTTGTCTGGAATGCGCACAATGGGCCAGTGACATCCTCCCATGAGTCCCCGTGATCGCAAGATCGCATTACCTTCTCGAATGCTATGAAGAAGATGCAGCCGCTCGAAGTCACTCCAATGCTGGGCTCCGCTCCGTCCTCGCCTACATCGCTGAAGTTGAACACCAAAGGAAGGGGGATTTCATCCACAGGCTGCCCATCTGGCCCTGTGACGAATACGCCTGGTTGCAATTTTTCTTCCACGGCCTCATCCGTTGTATTGTCATCCTGAATGCAGCCCGAGAAAGGAATCAGAACCAACATCAGAGCAATCGAGAGTGCCGACCCTAGACGCTTCATTGATTCCTGCCGAGGGGTGATTGACTTGAAACCTGTTGATTATTAGTAGACTGTCCATGGGGCGGCCGTGGACTCAGAAACCATCCATCGAAGACGCTGGATGATTCTAGGGATAATGAGTCTGAGTCTGGTAATCACCCTTCTCAACAATGTCACTGTTAACGTAGCCCTACCCGAGCTTTCGAAGGATTTGGGGGCGGATAATAGCGAGTTGCAGTGGATAATGGATGCGTACCTAATTGTGTTTGGTGGTTTGCTCCTTGTGATGGGGGCACTAGGTGACCGTTTTGGGAGAAAGCATGCTTTGCTGGTTGGACTTGCTATCGTTGGCTTGGTCTCAGCATTGACCGCACAATATGCCACCACTTCCGAGCAAGTGATCGGTGCTAGGGCCCTGATGGGTCTGGGTGCAGCGCTAGTGATGCCGGCTACTCTGTCTGTGATTGTCGTTGTCTTCCCTCCCGAAGAGAGGGGCAAGGCGGTCGGTGTTTGGGTGGGTATGGCAGGGATAGGCGCCCCCATTGGGCTCCTTGTAGGAGGTTGGGCGGTAGAAAACTTCGATTGGAGAGCCGTCTTCTGGATCAACCCGCCAATTATCGCGTTGGCAATGGCCCTCAGCGTCCTCCTTGTCCCCAACTCCAAAGACAAGGTGGGCTCCCCGCTGGACCCCATCGGCGGCGCCCTCTCAGTGGGGGCCCTGGGGTTCGTTCTCTTTGCGATAATCGAGGGCCCTAGTTTGGGGTGGACTAGCGTCGGCGTCTTGTCACTGGGGGCTATTGGGGCGGTCCTGACGTTCCTCTTCGTTTGGTGGGAGATGAGGGTGGACCACCCCCTGCTCCCAATAGACTTCTTCCGGAGTAGGGGCTTCTCCCTTGGGCTAATCGCGATTAGCCTGACGTTCTTCGTGATGTTCTCATTCATGTTCACTCAAATGCTGCACTTCCAGCTAGTAAGGGAAAGAAGCGCCTTGGAGGCGGCATTGCGGTTCCTGCCCCTGCCTCTCGGGCTAATGCCCAGTGCTGCAAACAGCGACAGGCTGTGCGAAAGGTTCGGGAGCAACAACGTTGTTTCGTTCGGACTTGCGATTATTGGTACGGCGATGCTGATATTCACTTCAGTGGACGTAGGAACGCCGTATTGGACACTCGCTGTGATATTCTTCCTGATCGGCATCGGGATGGGATTGACTATGGCCCCGTCGACTACGATGGTGATGGATTCGATCCCCCACGACAAGGCGGGCGTCGGTAGTGCGACGAATGACGCTAGCAGGGAGGTCGGGGGTGCCTTTGGCATCGCCATAGTGGGAAGTGCAGTGAATGAGATATACCAGAGCGAAATGGTCGTACCTGACGGTCTGGAGGCTCAAGCGGCATTGGTTTCCGAGTCTTTCCCAGCGGCTATTAGAATCGGGAATGAGTTGTTGTCCCAAGGGAACATAATTGGTATCGAGTTGATTGAAAACGCTCAGTTGGCCTTCGTCGAGGGCATGACTGGTGCTGCAGCGATTTCTGCCCTAGTGGCGTTTGTTAATTCGATTCTCGTTAAGTTGTACATGCCAACGGGGACGGTCTCCGTTTCTGAGGATCATGGAGCGTGAGGTGGTCAGATGGGGGGTTTTTCTTCCAATGAGTCGATGCCCCAGGTTGTAGTGCTAGCCGGTGGTTTGGGAACTAGGCTTGGGGAAATCTCTGAGAGGACGCCGAAGTCCCTCGTGGAAGTGGGTGGTCGGCCCATGCTGTCTCACATCCTCGAGTGGGTTTCTTCACAGGGATGCAGCAGGGCTTTGGTGCTGACAGGGCACCTGGGAGAGCATTTCGAGGGTTTCGAACACGAAGGCATCGAGTTGTCCTTCTTCAGAGAGAGCGTTCCCCTTGGCACGGGTGGTGCCTTGTGGAATGCCAGAGATCTCCTAGAGGATGTTTTCCTCCTTCTTTGGGGCGATGATCTGCACATGGTCAACTACCACGCACTACTGGAGGCCCATGCGGGTTCGGGTTGCGAGATGACGATGACGGTAACTCGTGAAAACGACTCATTCAACCTCGAATACGGAAGAGGTCGGGTTCTGCGATATGACAAGGAGGGTTCTAAGCCAGAGGGGCTGAATGGATACGAAGCTGGTACCAGCGTCATCGAGAAGACCGTGCTAGAAAGGCATGGCATGGATGGTTCATGGAGCTGGGAGGGTGTGGTCTACCAGTCGATGGCTGGGTCGATTGCGG
>JAZANL010000023.1:0-3767 GCA_036251765.1 Thermoplasmatota archaeon
AGGGGCTCCAAGGAGAACTAACGCCGAAGAAACCAGTGAGCCCCACCAAGAGGTGAACAATCAGGATTAGCGACCCGCCCGCAAAGCCGTAGGCATAACCCCAACTGGAAACGTGATCCATGGAACCCCTATCAGCAAGGTTCGGCATGAATGCATAGTAGATCACATTTCCACCAGCGAACCCGATGTTGCCGATTACTAGGCAGAACGCTAGGAACCTGTATCCTGACCCAACATCTAGGTGAGGGGCTACTCCCATCATTGCGGTGAATAATACTCCAACAATGGTGTATGCCCAGAGTATATTCTTCTTGATGGGCATCCGATCGGCTATTGCGCCAAGAACGGGGCTTACAATTGCCACGAAGAGGCTAGCTGAACCTAGTACAATTGCGTAGAAGGTATCCCCAGTTATCTTCAGACTCCCTACGTCGGTCCCACCTCCAGTAGACAACTCGAACATGTTGGATAGTAGCTGTGGAACCAGTACCGTGAGTACCGTGAGGGCAAATGCCTGGTTTGCCCAGTCGTACCAGTACCAACTCCTCAGTGCCTTGTTTTTCTCAACATCCATTCCTTCTATCGTTCCGAAACCCATTCTACTCCGACTTCGCAGGCCCGATTAGGGTTTAGTGTATTCCACTACATCTAGTGAGAAAACGCTACGAGAAGCCTGTCAATTCAAGTGCAAAGAGTAGAGCGCGTAACATGGCGAACTCTTGCGGCATATTGGGCAATGACTCCAAGGCCGTGAAGATTCACCACCTGGTCAAGGCACCAGAGAACACCCCCGAGTCAATCTCATTCAGGGAATCATGGGATGCCAGCAGGCCCGTCACCGTGTACAAGACTCCGGAGAATCTCCCAGATGGCACTCCTTGTACCGCGGCAACCGTGATCCTAAGATCCAAGGGATGTGCTTGGTGGTGGAAGTCAGGGTGCACGTTCTGTGGTTACTTCAATGACGTCAGGGATGACGTTTCTGCGGATGACATGTTCTCGCAATGGGATTACGCCAAGAGAAAGACCAACCAGTTCGAAGGTTGCCAGATGGTCAAGGTCTACACATCTGGCACATTCTTCGAGGATAGGGAGAATCCACCAGAGTGGCAGGAAGTCGTTCTGAAGGAGACACATGAGATGGGCCTCCATTTGGTTGTGGAGGCCCAAGCTCAGATGTGCACGCCAGAGAAGATTGCATGGGTCGCCTCTCGACACCCTGGATGCACGGTGGCAATCGGTCTGGAGGCTTACGACGATAGCGTACTAAGATTCCATGTCAACAAGGGATTCACGACCAAACAATGGCATAGGGCAGTCGAAATGCTGAGGGAAAACGACTTGCGCGTCAAGACCTACCTCCTGTTCAAGCCCCCATTCATGTCAGAGGGAGACGCACTCGTACATACCACCGCTTGGTTGGTTGAAGTCGCCAAATACTCCGACGAGGTCTCAGTCAACCCAATGAACATCCAGAAGAACACGATAGTTGACAGGATTTTCAGGAATAAGGAATACAGGACGCCATGGCTCTGGTCATTGGTGGAGATGATCAAGCGGGCACACGAGGAACTAGATGGGACCAGTTGTAGAATAATCGTGCACCCAACCGCAGGGGGGAAGATTCGCGGTGCTCACAATTGCGGCTCTTGCGACTCAGAGGTAGTAGCCGCGATAGAGAGGTACTCGGTATCGGGAGACACCGATGAGTTCAACCATCTGGAATGCTCATGCGAGGCACACTGGAGAGCAGAGTTGGACAACGACCTCAATCTCCCCGTCACACTAGGATTCGGAACATTCCGACGCGGAAATCCGGTTGACCTGGTTCGTGCCCCTTGAACCGATTGTCACACCTCATCCGCCCAATGCTTAAGGGCAAATCTCCGGTGGTAGAGTCGGAATTGTACAATTCCGGGGTGAGCCATTGTCCGATGAGAGTTCGACTTTGATAGGAGAGTTCCTCCAAGGCGAGGGAGAACCATCATCCTCGTGGGTGATGTTGGTGATGGGCTTCGTTTCCACGATTGTGTTCCTGATTCTATACAGCATACTCTTCCCAAGCAGCGACCTTCCTGTAATTTCCTCAGTCCTTCCAGTTTTTGATGGCGTCTTCGACTCCGGAATCTGGTTCTTCATCCTAGGGGCGATGATCGGGGTCTTCGCAATATTGGGTACTATGCTAACCGAGGCAACCAGTGAGTGAGGTGAGAAGATGGGGCTAATCACATCAATGGCAGCTTTCTGGTTGGCCATGCTAGTTGTTTTCGTCCTGATCAACAGGGGGGTCTGGGTCTTCACCGACGTTTCAAAGAGCATGAGCATGTTCATGCTGGAGAAAGCACTAGGTCCCCCGATAGACTTCGTAGAAGGGAAGAAAGGATCCGCGGCCACTTCGTGGATAATCCAAGGAGCCCTCTGGCTAATCCCCGCATCGGTAATTACCTTCTGCGGACTTTGGCTTTCTCATGAACCAGAAGCACTTCACAGCCTCTCATCTTGGGGCCTAAACCCTACTTCATCCTCGCTCATCACCTCTGGGTTCCTCGTTGGCGTTTACGGTTCCGTTGGAATGCTACTAATCGGTTCCTCCATGCATATAGTTCCCGAACTGGGGGGAACGACTCTGGCAACCGAGAAGAACGCCACTCTGATGTCCTTCGTCTGGACACTATCCGTAATCGTGATGTTCATCGCCGCGAACAAGCCCGAAATCGTGGGCATCAAGATAATGCCGCTCGCGACCCTAATGTTCAATCTGGCGCTAATTGCCATAATTGTCAACATACTCCTAACAGCAGCTTCTAGGACAAAGAAGATCCCACTCCCCGGATGGATGATGATAATTGGCATGATTTCCTCCCTAGTCTCCGTAGTGGTGCTAGCAATCACCGGGACGCTGGATTCAGGTACAGGACAGTGGCTAATCACTCGTCTTCACGGGCCAACATCGCTGTTCCTGATGATGTCAGGTGCGATTCTATACGGTGCTTCCAGAGGCAGCGGCAATCCGCTTTGGTCTAGGTCACTTGCAGCAGTTACCATGATGGGGGCAGTTTTCACAATCAATCCACTAGGACTAATCGAAGGAGAATTGGCCTCTGACTTCCTCGGAATAGATGCAGCAACGTTCGAGCCCTCGAGGAACGACATAGTTGCCGGCTCATTCCTTCTGGCACTCTCCCTGATACCAATTATCGCCCTTTCAGCCAATGTATTGGCGACAATGAGAGGGGATGACGTATTCATGGAGAACCCCGACTCCCCCGGAATGCCAGAGATAAATATGGCAGCCTTCATGGCTGTACCCATCTCCATCGGGGGTCTTTTCGTGCTCACAGACCACCTCACCGGCACCAATGAGCTCACAGGAATACACACATCACTAGTTTTGTTGGGTCTTTGGGTGGTATTCATCCCTGCATCGCTTGGAGCAGCATTATCCATCTTCCCCGAGGTCTCCGGACGAAACGTCCTCTCAGTCAACCGCTCTAGGTGGGCCTTCTGGCTGATGGCAGGAGGGGCATTCTCGGGACTGATCTTCACGATGATGTCAGACTTCTCCGACATGGCCCTCCTCGAGGCCGCCGTCGAGGAGGAGAACTCCACGTCCAACCGCATCAGGGTACTGGGGTCAGTTCTCTTCTATGGGACCGTTCTAGGCTCTATTTATCACTCTCTGAACATGATCAGCGGGTCATTCAGGGGGACCCTGGCCACTGAAGGGCCAACACCATCCTCAACTTCAATTTCAAGCCCATACAAAC
>JAZANL010000024.1:0-26346 GCA_036251765.1 Thermoplasmatota archaeon
AGAAGAATCGTTCCGCATCACCAACCCCCAATTCGTTGAGTCTGATAATTCCGTCTTCCCGAGAGTAGATTTCGTCGCCCCAATCGGATAGGGCATAGCCAATCAGCCTGTCATAAGCGCGTATGTCGCTCCGAGCGAGTTTTCGGTACAGGTCCCTCTTTCTCGAACCTCTTCTCGAACCACTACTAGTGTAGAAAGAGGATTTCTGCCCATCCTGGTCTAGTCCGACGATTATTAGCATCACTACAATCGGCCCTAGAGCGAAGAGGCAGGCGAAGAAAACAAAGCCCTCTCCGATTCCTGATAAAAGAAATAGGGACAAACCCCCAGCAGGAACAAGAAACACCCATTTGTTGTCAGTTTGCTCATCCACAGATTTGATTGCCGACCAGACACCACTGAAGAAGAGGACAACAATTGCGAGGACAATCTCAGCGGACATAGGTTGCACACCCTTGAGGCCCGGGCGCTGTCCCGGCGCCCGGACCGATGAGGTACCTGTCCACGTTGCGAAGCAACAGCAGTCATTGCCCATAGGGCTCCTTCTTAGGGACGAACTGCCGTTGGCACGACGGGAAATAAACTCAACGCCGGACAGCTACTCTGATGGATGCCCTTGGGCTCCCTGAGATGTCTCCGTCACCATGCCTGATAGGTAGGCCGAGTCTCTTGCAAAGATCGAGATGGGGGGCGGACCAAGGATGCATGCACCTCTCACTAGAGGCGTACCCGAGCACCGTTATTGGTTCCATTTCCGACTCCCATTCCCCCTCTACCATCCTGCCAGAGATCCTGACCCATGAGTGATCGAACCTCCGGAGGTCATTCTCCAGATTCCTCATCCCAATCCTGCCAAGTCTACTAAGTAGGAAGTCCCGGGGAATCGATCTTGGTATTATTGCCAGTACCCTTTCACCGTCGTGCATGTACGCCACGGGCCCTAGGTCGATCGAATCGAACTCCTTCTGGGCCCTATCTACGGATTCAGAGATCCCGCCCCATCGTTCAGGGAGCCATGCAACCAGGGCGGAACGGTCCTTTGTTCCTGGGACATGGCTACTGGCCTCCAAGCTGACGAACTCTTCACTACCTTCCAAGTTTACAGTCCCCTTCACAACTGTCTTCTTGCTTTTCCTAATGCGGGGAATCTTGATTGGGGGCCTTCTGGGAATCTTGGAGGCCATCTCGTGTTTTGGCATCTCAGATATCCACTCACTTACTGGCCTCTCTAGTTGTCCTTCTCTAAGAATAGAGCAAGTCCAACCGGTTGAGCCGTGCAATGTGCCTGGTACTCTGATTATCCTACGTGTGTCCGCAGTGACTACAGGGTCAACATTGTGACCTGCGGCAATCACCCTTTCCAGCAGTTGCTTCCTATTCCCCCTAACCGCTTGTTCCCTCTTTGCCGGATCTGGCTCTTCGAACGGTGACCTATCTGGGTCTCTTGCTACTATGTGGAAGCCCTTGCTTCCAGAGAAAGAAACATGTCGAATTTCCAGATCAGAATTCTGGTAAATCCATTCCCTTAGATTTAGCGCCTCTTTCCTAGCACTCTCTAGTCTACTGGTGATGAAGGGCCTCTTATCTATATCGAAAACGACCATGTGGTCAATCAGAATTGGAACTGGACGCTTGGAGTCATTCAATCTAGGGAGGTTTACTGGATCTAGCCAAGATGACGTAGAAACGTATACGTCAGTGGGCATAGAGCTGAATGCCTTCACGAGTGATTTACCTGATGAAATCCGCTTCCTCGGTGTTACCCATGGGCCCTTCAGAGTCCTCCACCTGAACTGATGCCTGGTTGGCTTCTCCAACCACGAGAGATCGATTCCCGATCCATCTGAGTAGTGGTCAGAAAGGATTCTCTCCGTCCAATCTGGCCTCTCTGCCATAAGACCCAGAACTAGTTCTAGGTATTGGTCTAATCCCCAACATGGTCATAGAGCCCGAACGACTCGGGGTGCTGTGAGCGAGCCTCTTGTAGTTGTGAACTTCAAGACATATCAGACTGCTCATGGTGCTTCGGCCGAGGATCTGGCTCGGACTATGGCGAGCGTAGAGACGAATGCCAGGATGATTGCGGCTGTATCGGCGTTCGACCTGTCCGCTGTAGTGGCTGCGGCTCCTGGCCTCGAAGTATGGTGCCAGCACCTAGACCCTGTTGGATTCGGTTCGAACACTGGGTGGTTGCACCCGTCGACTGCGATGGAGAGGGGGGCCTCTGGTACTCTGATCAACCATGCAGAGCACAAGGTCAGCATTGAGCACGTGGCAATGCTGCTTGAACAGGTCCCTGAAGGATTCGAGGTCTGCGCATGTGCCGCTGATATAGAGGAGGCTAGGGCTCTCGCGGCTTTGGAGCCTGACTTCGTAGCTGTGGAACCACCCGAATTGATTGGGGGGGATGTGTCCGTGACTAGTGCTGATCCAGAGATTGTCAGTGGAACTGCTCAGGCGGTGAAGGATGTTTCAGAAGCTGTGGGCATTCTTTGTGGGGCTGGGGTGAAGACCGGCTCTGATGTTTCGAAGGCAATCGGCCTGGGGACTTCTGGGGTTCTTCTGGCTAGTGGAGTGACGAAATCGGATGACCCTAATTCGTCATTGGAAGATCTTGTCAGCCTGATATAGACGTGTGATTTCTGGGAAATGATGACCAGAGGGCTTTTCTCTCTGACGGTCATGGAAGCCTGATTACAATGGGCGACAACGAGGGCGAGAAAATCGAAAGGATTGGCAAGAAGAAGTACAATGCGGAACTATTCAGACTGCAACTTGAGTTGATTAAACTACAGGAGTGGGTGAAGGCAAAGGGCCTGAAGGTCGTTGTAGTCTTCGAGGGGAGAGATGCTGCTGGCAAAGGCGGTGTAATCAAGAGGATCTCGCAGTACCTCAATCCCAGGGTCGTGAGAATAGCTGCTCTGCCGGCCCCAACCGAGCGACAGAAGACCGAGTGGTACTTCCAACGGTACGTCAACCATCTTCCCGCAGCCGGAGAAATCGTGATGTTCGACAGAAGCTGGTACAACAGAGCAGGGGTCGAGAGAGTGATGGGTTTCTGTGACGAGGATGAATATGATGAGTTCATGAGATCCTGTCCTATGTTCGAGAGGATGCTAATGAGGTCTGGGACTATTCTGATCAAATACTGGTTCTCGGTCTCCGATGACGAGCAATTGAAGCGCTTCAAGGCAAGACTAGCGGAGCCGCACAAGAGGTGGAAGCTCAGTCCAATGGATCTGGAGTCTCTGACTCGTTGGGAAGACTACTCCGAGGCGAAGGACGTGATGTTCGCACACACTGACACAAAGCAATCCCCATGGTTTGTGGTAAACTCGGACATCAAGAGGCATGCGCACTTGAATTGCATCAATCACCTTCTCTCCATGATTGACTATGAGGACCTAACTCCTGAGCCAATTGAGCTTCCAGATAGGAAGAATGCTAGGGGGTATGTCAGACCGCCGATGACGGAGCAAACCTTCGTTCCGAACTACCACGAGACTGTAATGGATTGAGTTCTCAGGTGAGCCATACACGGAGCTAAGAAGATGCGGGGGAAAATTGGTTCTCTAGTATTGTGCGCCCTACTCGTTACTTCTGGTTGTTTGGAAAAATCACCCCCGGACATGGACGGGGATGGGATTCATGACTCCGAGGATGCTGACATGGATGGTGACGGATGGGAGAATTCTGTTGAGTTGAGCTGCACTTCTGACCCAAATGACGGTGATGATATTCCAACAGACACCGATGGCGATTCAGTCTGCGACATTCTGGATGAAGACGATGATGGGGATTCATGGACCGATGCCGCAGAACAAGAGTGTGGGTCGGATTCCGTTGACGTTGATTCCACTCCGGAGGATCTTGATGGCGATTGGACATGTGACGAGTTGGACGAGGACGCCGATGGGGATGGCTTGCCTAACGAGTGGGAGATCGAGAGGGGTTTCGACCCGATGGATTCCGAGAGTTTCATGGCCTGCCATGGAATCTCGGTGTTTTGCCTTAGGACATATGACGACTTCACCTTCCCGGAAACCCACAACGCGTACTCGACCATAGAAGACCAAGTGCTAGTTGGAGTAAATCACTACACTGGACTACAGCGGCAGTGGGATGGCGGAATCAGGGCATTCATGGTAGACTCCCATCACAGGAACTACGACAATGCGTCTGCTGAGGATGTGAGGTTCTGCCATAGTACTGGCCAATTCTTCCATCCCTGCAACTTCGGAGAGGTGGATTCTTTCCAGTGGCTCAACCTCCTCAATTCCCTGATGAACAACTCCAGTGGAGACGTGGTCACGCTCCTGATAGAAAACTACGTCCCACCATCTCACCTGCAGTTCCTGTTCAACGAGACTGGAATGGCAGATCGAGTTTACACCCACACCCTCGGGGAAGAGTGGCCAAGCCTAGGTGACATGGTTCTTGGGGGGAAGGATCTGGTAGTATTCTGGGAACAGTCACAAAATGATGAGTACCCGTGGTTGCATGACTTCGGGATGTTCGGTTGGACTACTAACTATGCCGAAGGGAGCAAGGAAGAAATGTCTTGCACTGTTCATCGTGGTGACGGTTCACAGCCGGTTTGGCATCTGAATAACTGGCTTTCTAGCATTTATGGCCTACCTGACCCAGTATTGGCAAATGAGGTGAATGAATACGAGACCCTTCTGAACAGAACTCTGGAGTGCTGGGAAGAGATGGACAACAGGCCGACCTTCGTAGCAGTAGACTACTGGGAAGAGGGAGAGGTGACAAACGTGACAATCACGCTGAACAAGATGTCGCACTGGTCGGATGAAGTCCCTGCACATCCATGACTACTGAATCTCCTTTGGGCGAATAACTTCCCGGACCACCCACCCCTCACTAGATTCGGCTAATAGGACCGCGGTCGCAGTTGGCATGACATGCCATTCCCCAGATAGGTGGTTGACCAGCATCTCTGAACCTGGATTGTGACCCAGGACCATCGTCGTACCCTCTTCGTCCATATCCTCCAATGCCAGCAACAAATCACTCACCGTTGCGTGATAAATCTCAGATTTGATTATTGATTGCACTTCGTCGAACCTATGTGACATCCCGGAAAGGGTCTGGAGTGTCCTCTTCGAACTGCTGACAAGAATGAGATCGGGGCACCAGCCTCTGTCATGGATGGCGTCTGCCATTAGTGGTGCGTCTCTAATGCCCCTCTTGTTCAAAGGGCGGTCATGGTCATCGAGTCCTGGCTCTTTCCAACTACTCTTAGCATGACGCATGACGATTAGTCTTCGGGGCACCTTACTCCTCCTCTTTGAGTCCGAAAGATGGCTCCCTCTTTTCCTTGAATGAGTGGACACCTTCAGCGAAGTCATCCGTCTTGGAAGAGGCGACCATCAATGACTGCTCGAAATGTAGCTGTGTTTCAAAGAATGTCGAAGTGGCTGCATCAAGCAACTGCTTCGTGCCTCTCCTGCTGTTAACGGACCACTTTCCCCACTCTCTTGCAACTTCCACGGACCTTTCTATCAGGTCGCTTTCGTCCACTAATTCATCTATGGCACCAAGCTCCATTGCCCTTTGTCCCGACCAGACCTCGGAATTGAATAGGAATCTCTTAGCCACCTGATTTCCGACCAGGCGTGGTAGCAACCAAGTCATCCCTCCGTCCGGAGAAAGTCCGAGACGGAAGAAAGCCGAGGCTAGCTTTGCCTTGGGTACGCAGACACGGTAGTCGGAGGCCAATGCCAAACCTAGTCCCCCTCCAGCAACGGATCCGTTAATCGCGGAAACGAACACTTTCTCCGATGTCCTCATCCTAAGCAACAAAGGATGTAGCTGGTCAGTCATCTCTTGGACCCTGTCCCCAATATCTCCATCCTCAATCCCATTGGCGAAATCGTCGATGTTTCCACCTGCAGAAAAGAATCTCCCTGAACCGGTTATCACCACTGATCTGCACAATTGATCGGACATCAATTCATCCAATGTAGTCAGTAGAGCGGAGAAGTTCGCTGGTGCGAATGTGTCTAAGGAAGCATCCGGGGACATTGTGACTAGGGCTACCCCTCCGTCCAGCCTGTCGGTAGAAACTGGCATGGCACTCGGGCGGGGCTCACTCTATTGAATCTGCATGAACATCATAAGATGATGCAGTTTGGGACAAACATGCACGAGCGGCAGCACCTCTACATCGATGGGGCTTGGGTCGAGCCAAATGGAGACGGCACCATACAAGTAGTCAATCCGGCTAATGAGGGAATCATAGGCTCGGTTCCAGTGGGGAGCGAATCTGATGCAAATGCTGCCGTGGAAGCCGCTAGGGCGGCATTCGATAGTTGGTCAGAGTCTACTGTTGATGAGAGGTCGAATTACCTCAACCTACTTTCATCGGCATTAAAGGAGAGGGGGGAAGAATTGGCGGAGTTAATTACGTCTGAGGTGGGGACTCCGATTGAATACTCCCGAATGGCGATGGTCGGCACTCCCAGAGTTGTCTCAAGGTCTTATGCGAAGATTCTGGATGGTTTTGTCTGGGAAGAGGAAGTGAGGAACTCTTTGGTAGTGAAGGAGGCGATAGGGGTGGTGGCGATGATTACTCCCTGGAACTTCCCCCTGCACCAAATTATCGGGAAGGTTGCTCCGGCTATAGCGGCTGGATGCACAATGGTGCTCAAGCCCTCTAAGGAAGCGCCTCTGAATGCATTTGTACTCGCTGACATTCTTGATGAGATCGGCCTACCTGCTGGAGTGTTCAATCTTATTTCCGGGCATGGCAGAGAGATAGGCGAGACCCTGGCTAGTCATCCAGAAGTGGACATGGTGAGTTTCACTGGTTCCACGAATGCTGGAATTAGGGTTTCAGAATTGGCTGCCCCTACTGTCAAGAGAGTTACCTTGGAGCTAGGTGGAAAGAGTGCGAACATTATCCTAGACGATGCTGACATTCCAAGGGCTGCTTCGTCTGCAATTTACTCCTGCTTCGGAAATTCTGGACAAGAGTGCTCGGCATTGACTCGATTATTGGTCCCAGAAGGTTCCAAAGAAGAGGTTGTGGAAGTTATCACGAGCAAGATTGGTCGCTATACAGTTGGTGATCCTATGGAAGGCACGAGCAAGTGCGGACCACTAGTCTCGAAAAGGCAGCAGGAGAGTGTTTCCAGATACATCTCTACCGGAATCGACGAGGGTGCGACTTTGGTTGCTGGTGGAGAGGGCATGCCAGATGGGTTGGATTCGGGATTCTACGTCAGGCCCACCGTATTCGCCGATGTTTCTCCAGAGATGACCATCTTCAGGGAGGAGATATTTGGCCCGGTTCTTTGCATCACTACATACTCCAACGAAGAGGAGGCGATCGAGCTAGCCAATGACTCCGAATATGGACTCTCAGGAGGGGTTTGGTCTGGTAACGAGGACAGGGCCATGAAGGTCGCAAGGAAATTGAGGACCGGACAGGTCAGCATTAACGGTGGAGCATTCAATGTAACTGCTCCTTTCGGCGGCTACAAGAAGTCTGGACTAGGGAGGGAATTGGGCGTCCATGGGATGGAAGAGTTCCTCGAGACTAAGTCAATCCAGCGTTAGGTGATTCGATGGTCGTCCCTAGGCTCCTGATCATAGTCGGTACGAGCGGAGTTGGGAAGTCTACAATGTCTGCGAAACTTGCCTCTGCACTCGATTTCAGCAAGGTCGCCTCCACTGATACGGTGAGGGAGGTCCTCAGAACGCAGTTCACGTCTTCGGAAAAACCATCACTGCACAGATCTTCATTTGAGTCGGCTGGAGGATCGGCGGTTGAAGACTGGGGGGCGACGGTCGATGCTGTTTCTGACGGTGTGCAGGCAGTCATCGAGAGAGCATTGGAAAAGAGGGGTGACCTGCTGCTGGAAGGGGTTCATTATTCACCCAACAAGGATGTAATTGACAAATGGCGTGAAGCTGGAGGGATTGCCACGGGAGTGGTTCTCTACGTTACTAGCGAAAATATGCACAGGGGAATGATTGCAAACAGAGAGAAGCACAACGGCAAGCAAGTTGATCACTATCTGGGCAACTTGGACAGAATCAGGGAGATTCAGGAAAACCTGGTTGTTTCTGGCTCTCATTCGGGGTGGCTCCTAATCGATCCTACGAAGGAAAGCGAAGCTGCTGGGATAATATCCAACAGCCTCGGATAGGCACCCTATCTCCCGACCCATTCTGCCTCTGATCGTTCCAAGAATGCCCTGACGCCGACTTCCTTGTCCTCTGTATCGAATAAGGCCACGAACTCAGAGCGTTCCATTAGGACTCCTTCCGAGAAAGGCAATTCCAATGCACCCCTTACTACGCGCTTAGCGACCTTGGTTGTGTATGGAGACTTTCGGGATATAGTCTCTGCAAGATTCATGGTTTCGGATTCTAGTTCCTCTGGCGGAACCATTCTGTTGATGATCCCCATCTTGAGGGCTTCTTCTGCATTCACCATTCCTCCCGAGAGCACTATCTCCATGGCCCTCCCATATCCGATTAGCCGGCAAAGTCTCTGAGTCCCTCCCCCTCCTGGAATCAACCCAAGATTGATCTCGGGCTGGCCAAATGTGGACCTATCAGAAGCAATGCGAATATCACAGGAGAGGGCCAACTCAGTTCCGCCACCCAGTGCGAATCCGTCTACCATCGCGATAGTTGGCTTGGGAATGTTCCAAACCGCTTCCCAAGCATTGTCCTCGAAGAATGGGCGGACGTCATCAGAGTCCTTTCCCGCGAATTCTGAGATATCCGCTCCTGCCGCGAATGCTTGGGGTTTCGGCTTCTTTCCCTCCTCTGCTTCAGGAGGCGAAGCGCCTCTAATTACGATGCATCTTACTGAGTCATCTGAGTTCGCTCTTGCAGATTCCTCCTTGATGGCCCTATGCGACTCTGCATTGAGCGCATTTAGCTTGTCGGGCCTGTTGAGGGTCCATACTGAAATTACACCTCCCTCTGGACTAGTCCCCTCAACGACTATGTCCTCGACTGTCATTACACCTTCATCCATGATACGCCGAGCGAGGCATGTCGCTTCAACGTATCACAGATTCACTCTTCTGGGCCGATGGGCGGGGGGAGGTCTGGCAAAGGAAGTGGAGGCATGGGCATCCCAGGCGCGGGAGGCATGGGCATTGAGTCGGTTTCTTGCAATTCGCTGGCCTCTCCCTCGGGAGCGGGTGATTCTGACCTAGGCACGTCTAGAGAAACCCGGACCTTCAGGACCCTTTCATCGTCTATCCTGACATAAGAAACACCCTGCGGGATAGAGGGGTCTGGTTCTTCTGGTTCGTAAAAGACTGCTAAGCCATGCCCTGGAATACTCGTGAGGGTGGAAAGGTCTTCCCCATCCTCTATCTGAGTCCACTTTCTTACTTCTTCAGCCACTCTCTTGGACATTTCTAGTCGTCTTTCACGGTGAAGTCGTTCTCTGAAGACTTCTCTTCTCTCCCTCTGCTGAGCGAGGTAAAGATCTACTTCGGCTTCGGCTTGAAGCTCGGGGTCGGACCTCGCAATGTGGACTCTGGCCGTCCCTTCTACCTCCACATCTGATTCCGCCATTGTTGGAATAGGTTCTTCGATGCTGGGAGATGGCACTGGAGAGGGTTCAGGGATTGTCGAAATGGGAATCTCAGGGGAGGCCTTCCTCCTCCTGCTCCTCCTGATCTTTGAGGCGCGGACTTCTTCAGGGGACTCCTCCGAATGAACGGGGGGTGGCAATTCTATATCTCCGAAGTCGGAGTCTGGATCAATGGAAACCGTATCTTTTTTCCTTGCCTTCGGTATCGGCCTTCTGCCAGTGAAGAGGATCATTGAGACCATCAGAAGGATCAGCACTGCTCCTGCAGCCTGCATTATCAGTCCCTCTGGAACTATGAAAACAAGGTAAATTGGTACTGAAACGATGCTGATTGCAATCAGAAGAAGCCTAGTTGCCGTAACCATTCTAGTTACGTCACGGAGGACTGCTTCTATTCACTTTGACGGGGGATTGAGGAGTTCTGAGAGCGCCTTCAGGGCTCTGCCCCTGTGCGAGATTGATGATTTTTCCAGTGAAGACAATTCGCCGCAGGTCCTCCCATCGCCATCATCAGGAATGAAAATTGGGTCGTATCCGAATCCCATTTCTCCCGATATCTCATCGGATATCTCCCCTCTGCATATTCCAGAGGCTGTTACTATTTCCCCATCCATACAGGCAGCCGCAATTGCTCTGAACTCTGCTTCTCTTCCTGAATCTGGAGGCATTAGCTTCAGAATACCGGGCAATCCGATGGAGCTCTCTACATACGATGAGTAGGGCCCTGGAAAACCATTGAGGGAGTCTATGAAGAGTCCTGAGTCCTCTGCCATGATTATCGAGTTCTCCATCTCCGTCCCGATCACCAACTCTCTCGCTTGCTTGATCTTGGAAACTGCGACTTCCTCTATTCCTTCTGCTTGTGGCTCGATGAGTTCCGGGGCTTTTCCACGGATTAGCAATTGCTCTACTTCGTATCCTAGATGAGCGAGAATCTCAGATGCCTCGGAGACTTTGTTTTTGTTGCCAGTTGCGAAAAGAATGAGCATTTTTCCAACCCTAGCCGTGATATCTGACTCTTCCTGCGATTTTGCGAAAGCGTTCCAGCACATTTTCTGCACTTTCCCCGTCTTCGAGGGGGGATTCTGCTTCGAGATAACCTTCGCAGACCTTGTCTATAGCGTCGTCAATGTCAGAATGACTAGCGCCCAGACATTCCCTTAGAACCTGCAAGTCGAGACCCATGTGCTCCAATTCTGGAGATTGCCTGGACAAACCGAAGTCGATGAGATGGAGTTGACCGTCGTCAGATGACATTACGTTATGTGTGGTCAAATCGCCATGGGATATCCCAATCTCGTGTAGCCTGCGAATCAATGCCCCCAGGGAGAAAAGTTCGTCACCAGAGAAATCTTCGGATTTGAGCAAATCGTATAGTGTCCTTCCTTCTATCCTTGATAGGAGCATAGTTGAATTGCGCTGATCCAAGAACATGAGTTTAGGGGAAGGAAATCCAGCGGACGACAGCCTAGATAGGACTCTGGCCTCTACTGCTAATCTTTGTCTTGTCAGCCTTCGATCCAGATCTGGGTGCCTGTAAGACCGTGCTCTTCGGCACTTGAGAACTGCTTTCCTACCCAGCCAAGAGCCCCCAGTAACGGTAGCCTCTGCCCCCTCGTGAAGAAGGTTCTGAGGCTTCCACATTGGGATTCCCCGGCTCGCCATGCAAATCCGATGCCAGATGACTTGAAAGCGGTTGCACTCGGACGATTGACCGGTCGACATGGTTCTGGACATGCCCGCCGCCCCAATTCCGAGGGTTTTCTTAGGCAATTTCGGATATTCTGACTCGGAGATAGACAAGGAGGCGGTAAGGCTCCAGTATGCAATCAGGCAGCCTATGAGATGGAGCATGGAGGTATGCAGATCACTAGCACCACTAACCCTCGAGATAAATCGACTAAAGAAGGAGAAGGACGTATTCCTAATCGCTCATTCTTATCAAACACCGGACATAACGTACGGGGTTGCAGATTCTGTTGCGGATAGCTATGCTCTTTCAAAGGAGGCCCGTGATGCACCCCAGCAGACAATACTATTCTCTAGCGTTCGATTCATGGCAGAGACTGCAAAGATAGTCAGTCCGAACAAGACAGTCCTGCACCCCTCCCCTGACGCTGGATGCTCTCTAAGCGATAGCATAGAGGCGGAAGACGTGATCAGGATTAGGGAGGAAAACCCTGGTGTACCTGTTGTTTGTTACATCAACACTAGTGCTGCGGTAAAGGCCGAGTGTGACGTATGCGTAACAAGTAGCAATTATCTCAGAATTTGTGAGAGTCTGCCAGGCGACAGGTTGATTTTCGTACCTGACAAGTTCATGGGCAGGCATTTGCAGAATTCTCTCAGGGGCAAGAAGGAGGTGGTGCTCTATGACGGCGAATGTGAGGTACATGCAGAATTCACTGGCCCTAAGATAAGGAATTGGAAGAGGAATATGTCAGAGAATGGTATCGATTTGAAGGTTCTAAGCCATCCTGAATGTGATTCGGAGGTTCTTGAGGAAAGTGACTTCGTTGGGAGTAGCGAGTTGCTGATGAACGAGGCAAAGAGGCTAGCTAGCATTGGGAAGAAGGACATGATGCTCATAACTGAGTGTGGCACTGCTGATAGAGTGCTAGCCGAGACAGAAGACAATCTGAATTTGATGGGTGCATGCGTGATGTGCAGACACATGAAGAAGACCCAGTTGGAGGATATCTTGCAGGCACTAATTGACCCCTATCCCGAGCAGATAATTGAGATTCCTGAGGACACCCTCAAGAGGGCCTCTAAAAGCCTAGATGAGATGTTCAGACTCGCCGAGTGATCTTCTCGATACTGTATGACTGGAGAGTCCATAGGAAGATCAATGGGATCATAGCCAAGATTGAGGCTTGTAGCAGAAGTGAGTTCCTAGGCTCGATTGTGTCTGTGAACGAGAATAGTTGGAGTTCTTTTTCCCCTTCTTCATTGATTTCAATCCAAGCTAACCTATCAAACAATATCTGTGGCTGAGTCTGAGAAATCTCTTCATCGAAGGTGTATTGACTGGTTTCCCCAGATTCCAGATCATGGACATAGACATCATTGTTCCTCGGAGAGGAGCTTGTGATCGAGAGTATGTCGTCCCTAGTCACTTGAAGAAAAGCAACCCTCCCCTCTCCGATGCTGGGAGATGAGGAATCCCAACGAGGGTTGGAAATTAGTGTCTGATTAATTGAGAGGGTGTCGACCAGTATCGTTCTGTTGAATGGGCCGACGTCAACCGTGGCAACGAGCCAATTAGAGTCCATTACCAGATCTACTATCGTGGAATTCTGGAAGTCGAGATAGGTTCCCGAGTTCACTATTGAGGCTTCGATTCGTTCAGAAGACCTTGGGTCTAGTGCAATGGAGATTGTTAGTTCGGAGTCAATGGAAGTGATATTGACTAGTGGCCCTGACTCGGATTTTTCTGAGACTGCAACAAGGGAGCCTGACGATGCGACCACCGAGGAGTTGGAATTGAGATCTACGAACGAAACTGAGTTGTCAGACGTATCGACTAGCTGGAGGTCAGTGGTTGTCAGAATTGCGAGGTGCTCTTGCCCATTTGAGTCGGTAGGTATTGAAATGTCTATTATCTCCTCTTCGAAACTCTCAGCGAAAATCGGCTGAAGGGCTCCAGACTCCTGATTATGTTCGAAGTAATCGACACTGTGATTGTCGAAGATCACGAAACTCCGGCCGGAAGAGACAACATCGGGAGTTTCTACCCACTCCTGCCCCCCTACGGTGCGGTTGGTCTGCGAAGTTACGTTTCCTGCTGTAATTGAGACTCCACCTTCTGACTCCTCGACCCAAACAAGCCACTCGCCTGAACCAGAGGCGGATGTGGGCGAGTCAGCCTCATCTATGGAGATCTTCTGGTGCGTAACGTCCCAAAGAAGAACGGATCCTGTCAAAATTATCAGGGACAGAATGATTGCCCCGGTCTGGTTCTTGCCAGGTTCCTTAACAGGATCAAGTTTCTTAGTTAACGAGCGGAGAGTTCGCTGCAATGAGCCACGAGGGTCTTCGAGGGTCCTAGCCAGCCTCCTGGTGAAGAGCCGCTCGTCTGCTACTCGCCAAATTGACTCGTGGGTCTTAGCAGTCAAATTCACTGCTAAGATTGCGATTATCATCCCACCGATTATGTCAACGAACCAGTGAATACCCAGGTAGACAATTGAGACTGATGTCAGTGCTATGAAAAAAATCAGGAAAATACGAAATTTCCCCCATCTTCCGTCTTCATCCCACCTGTGCATGGAAAGCCAAATTGCAAACGGCAGACCGATGTGCAGACTTGGCATCCCATTGGTGAAGGGGTCAATTCTGTTGAACCAATTATGGATTTCAGGAGTTAAGTCGTATGCAATTGTCTCCATTCCCCCAACATAGTTGCCAGTGACCTTAACATTCAGGAACAAGTAGAATGGGATAGCCAAAATGTACACCCAGAACATCGAAAGAGATACTCTGTCGGCCATGTGCCTGTCATCGAAGTAAATCGGATAGACGAAAGAAGCGAATGTAGCAGTCATGAATCCCATGACGTAGAAATGAGTCATGAAAACGTCCAAAAATTCGCTTCTTAGACCTTCTTGAACCCACATCACAGAGTCCCCCTCTATCGCATATACGAGGAAGGTCATGTCTAGCTGTGTGTTGGCCATCAAAACCCTGTCTAGACCGTCGAGCAAATCCTTCCATAGGTATACCGAGAAGACGACCACCATGTGCGCCCAGTATCTTCTGAACATGTCAATGAAGCCGTCAGCGGTGATTCTTGCATAGGGTGGTTTGAAAATCGGCATCATTGCTATACTGATCAGAATAGCACCAGTCACCCAAGTGATGTAGATGCCAGTTTCAGCAACCATTACGCCTTGTGGGAGTGAGACTATGTCATCAAGCCAACGCAAAGATTCGTGATCAAATTATCCTTAGAGTACGCTGTGAGCCCTTGTCAAGCTGCTCAAGGACGCTTTCGACGATCGATTCGAAGGCTCGTGCCGTTTCCCCCTCTGGCTCGGCGATAATCCTGTGGACACCATCGTCTCCCCCTCGGACGATTCCCGGGTCAAATGGAAGAGAGCCCAGGAATGGCACCCCCATCTCTTCCGATGCTTCCTCCCCGCCTCCTGACTTGAATACATCAAGGGTTATTTCCCACTTCCCACTCTCATCAGATTGGCAATCTATTGGCACTCCGCCGGGACCCATTACTGAAATCTTGGAATTGGGCGAAGCAGTGCCCCTCAGGTTGTACCCCCTCATATTCTCGACTACTCCCAGAACTGGAACAGAAATCGTTTTGGCGAAATTTATCGATTTTCGACTGTCAAGAAGGGCCACTTCCTGTGGCGTCGTGACTATCACCACCCCGTCTATTCCCGGAAGACTCTGGCTCACTGTGAGGGGCTCGTCGCTTGTTCCCGGGGGGAAGTCGATGATCAGGGTGTCTAACTCACCCCAAGCAACATCCCCGATGAATTGTTGGATTGCGCCGAGTTTTATCGGCCCCCTCCAGATTACGGGCTTGTCTGGATCCTCCAACAAGAAAGCCATCGAGATCACCTTCAGGCCACTTGGACCATCGGCAGGATGAATCTGCCCCTCCTCGACGTTGAGATCTGCCTCCTCTAGACCTAGCATCTTTGGGACGTTTGGACCTGTTATGTCGATATCCATCAACCCGACCTTCTTTCCCTGACGAGCCAATGAAAGAGCTAGGCCTGTTGCAACTGTTGATTTCCCTACTCCTCCCTTGCCTGATAGAACCATTATCTTGTGCTTAATGTTCTCATCCATCTTGCTGATTCGCATCTTCCTCTGCATCTGTTGGTAGGCCTGTTCCATCTGAGCCCTCTGCTCATTGGATGCCTCCTTATCGGGGGATTCGGGGGATGAACCTGCCCGATGATGGGATACTGGGGAATCCGACATATCAATGCGTTTAGTGGGATATTATTGAAACCTATTCTGCACGATTCTTCTATAGGATATTGTCAATTGATTAATTAGTGACCCTGAAGAAGAGCGTTTGATGCGCTTCTTATTCGTTTGCGTTGGAAATACTTGTCGGAGCCAAATGGCTGAGGCCATAGCGAGGGATCTCGGGCATGAGGCTGCTTCAGCTGGCACTCATGCACCAGAATCGGGCAGAGTCGCGCAATACGCAATTGAGGTTCTTGAGGAGATTGGGATTGATACCTCTGGCCTCCGTCCGAAGAATATTGAGTCAGTTTACCCGGGGGAGTATGATGCAATCATCAGCATGGGATGCGGTGTGAGTTGCCCATCTGTTCCAATAGACGAGGACTGGGGTTTGGAAGACCCCCATGGCGAGGAAAGAGAAGTCTACAGAAAAACGCGAGATGCCATACGAATACTTGTCACCAACCTAGTTGGCAGTTATACCGACGCTTAGAAAAGCCAATCTGTTTTGCAAGGAGTGCGCGAGTGTAGTGTAGCGGTTATCACCCCACGTTGCCAACGTGGGAACCCGGGTTCAAATCCCGGCACTCGCACCAATGCTATTCGAGTTCAGAATTCCTGACGATTTGTACGAAGGCAACAACGCCCAATGAGATAAGGACGAACATGGATGCTAGTACCAACTCCGTTGAGTGTTCAGATATCCATGATGGCCCTGTTTTACCCGAATCCGACTTGATGATGGATACGTTGTGCAATTGCTCTGAGGGAGGGGTCGTGGACAGGAATACGTCAGTTGCTCGGATCATCAATGTCATCTCGCCCTCACTCAATGATGACCTGGCTGAGAATGAGAGTGAGAAAATCCCATCCCCTGGGACCCTATCGGGTCCGGCCCCATCATCCACCAATAGAAGCCACTCTTCAGACTGGCCAATTGGGGCCAGGCGACCAATCTTGGCTTGGGCGGATGAAATACCGTCGTAATCATGAATCTCAACTTCCATTGTGTAATTCTCCTGTCCGCCAGAAACCAGGGAAGTCACTTGTGATACCTCATTACCATCCTTTAGGAAGGTGAGATTGGTTATCGAAGGCGGTTGGTTCCCGATTAGGACCTTACCGGCCTGTTTTTCTGGGATGCTTGAGTCAACACTGCCAATTTGTGTAGTAGAAATTGATGCACCTGCGTTATCTTCCAGAAGAATAGGAATGTTCTGCCTCCCTGGAGACATGCTGGGGGGGACCTCGAACACACCAGTCCAGAGGTCGATGCTAGTGGTTGTTTGCTCGCCAGCGAGATTCCAATCCCAGTCCTCCTGGCCTGTTTTGCTCAATTCCACTAAGCCGCCTCCGATTGTCTGCAAGTTCACTGCCACTGACTTGATCCCATGGCCATCATATGCCCCAATCTTTACTTCGATGGACTGCCCTCTGAACGCAGTGTCGGGGGAGAATTCCACGTGTAGTACTCGAGGGGCGGCGTTTGCAATCTGTATGCTGGAGTTCTCCTGAACTGTTACCCAGTAATCTTCCATAGTCACAGAGATTGGGAGATCACCGCTCTGGAGGCCGCTGTGAACGATTCTGGCTGTCCAGACATCATCATGGATCACCTCATCACCAAGAAGGCCTGAGTCCGAGAGTTCAACTATTCCTAGGCCAAGGGAAGAGAGGTCAACGCTGACTGATTTTGTGTCTGTATCGACGTCATTCACCACTACCTCGAGATGCGCTACGCCACCCTCGGTCGATAGGGGGGACTCACGGAAACTTATCGCTGACCCCGAGTCACCATATAGCGACGGGGGGGTGTTCTCATCAAATGTCACAATTGATGGTGATAGGATTCTATCCATTCTCTGGTTCTCGATTAGGGAGATCTCGGAACCCTCGTCGAGTTCGATTCTAACCAGTCTGCTTACTTCGTTCAGGAGTCCAGATAGTGGTCCTTCGTTGATGATGCTCCCGTTTGCTGAACTCATGTCCCCGAAGGAACCCTCCCATTCAGCAATCGACACAATGTGGCCATCGATTGATGCTGTGCTGGCTCCATTTACGGTTACATCCAGAACCATCTCGGGATTTCCGATAAGGGAGAATGAGTCTCCGACGGTCAGTATCTGAGGGCAAACCCCAGTCTCCCTAGAGATGTGAGTGGAGAAAATAGGGTTAGCCTCGGGTGCCTCTGGATTCTGAATTATTGGTGAGTTTTCGGGGTATTCGTCCTCGGTGGAGCCATTGTCCTCTACGTATGTGTAGCGAATTGTTCGGTTAATCCAGTCATCCTGGGGGACCACGTACTCGTAAGTCAGATTGTGTTCTGCCCTAAACTCCTGATCAATTGGCCCAAACGGTGTGGCGGAAACATTGAACCAGAACTCATTCCTTATTTTGTCAGCCTCGAAGGGGGCCCCGGTTGCATTCTCGAAGACTCCCGATTCAACTATCTGGCGCACTAAGCCGAAAGTGCCCTCCGCATCGCCATCATACGTACCATCTACGATTAGAGTGTCAGAGACGGTTTCACCGCCCTCAGATTGGAAGTGAATAAGTGGTATTGTTCCATTGACTTCGATGTATGGGGAGTCATCGGATGCGACAAAATCAAACTGCCCGCTCCCGAATATTCTCGAGTACTGATCCGTCCTGACTCCCTCTTCCCATTTCTCTCTGAAAATTAGTTCATCGAGTTCGAAGGAGAAAGGGCCCCCCACGGAGGAAATTCTAGCCGAAGCATTTGCCTCAACCTGGATATCCTGTAATCTTCGGAACCCATCCTCGTCCCATGTCTCAAAGTATAGCAAGAAGACCTCTCCGAAGACGCCTCCTGAGCTATCATTATCGCCGCCATTGATGGAAATCCATCCGTTCCCCTCAAACATCATCCTTTCAGTTACCTTTCCATCTTGATACGACCTAAGGACATAGGCATCGGTTACCTCTGCGCTAATTGATGCGCCCTCCCCACCTTCGTCTGTGTTGAATAAGAGACCCCCGGAGCCCATCATCTCGAAATCTTGGCTCATTAATTCTGTACCATCATATGACTCATTGAGCCAAATCCTGTCCAGCACGAGGTCGATCGATGCGCCATCTGTTCCATTTGACATATCCAGTACCAGAGTCCCGTTCCCTAGTTCGTTTGACTCCAGAATACTGCCTGTTCTTTTTTGCCAACCTCTTCCGTCAAAGGTAATTCCTTCATCCGCCCCCTCCATTCCAGAAAGGGACCACTCAGTCTCCCTGGTGACCTCGTGATCGGATATTGGTTGGTTCCAGTTTGTGATATTTAGAGCTCGGCTGCAAGAAGACTCTGCGGTTTGGACGTTGATAGAAAAGGAGTCTTCGAATTGTGGTTCTTCTTCTAGGATTATTTCTATTTCTCCTCCAGCAACAAATACTGAAGTGTTGGCTACTGCAGATTCCGAACCATCCCTGAAGTGATTAATGGAGGCATTGACTTCAGTAGGGGAGGAACCGTTGGTGAATGGGGGGTCGAAAACTACCCTATACCTATGTATCAATGAAATCTCGGACTGGTCTTCGTCATTCCATTGCCACTGCTGCCCCCAATCTGCAATAATCTCGCAACTGCTTGACTGGCTATCTTGGTCTGAAGCAAGGGAAGAGGGGGTGTATGAGGCTAGCATGAGTAGGACGACTAGGACTGCCAATCCCCTATTCATGTACGACTCCACCCCCAGAGGCATTTCAAACAATTCCCGACATGCTGACTGGAACTAACTAGAACAGAGGTTCCTCATAGTCGTCGTCAACGCCCGACCTTTCTCTCCACAGGCCAGCGGGCATACCATCGTAGATGTCAGCATAGGGGTCTTCGTCTCCCTTGTCCTTTTCGTTTTGCATAGCCAAGTTAGCGAAGTTCTCCGCGTTCGGTTTGAATTTCCAATAATGAATCCGCCATTCCCTACCATCCCATAGGGTTGTCTCCTCTGACTCGGTTGTAAGCAAGTCATAGTCCTGCAATTGGTAGAACATGTTCCTATCTGTGGGCTCGAGTGCATTGTCGATAATCCTGTTTGAGAACCCGAAGAAACCCAAAGCGTGTTCTGCTATGGACTCCGCGACATGCGTCTCCATGCTTGTATCGACCTTGCTCTTAATCGCTTGAGTCAGTTGTGCCAAGGTCAGTCCCATCTCCCCACCGGGCTACGTTAGGTGCCGAGGTTATTTCAAACATCTTGCTATTTGCTCAGATTACCCGGTCTGGGACTCCCGAAGCGATTAATCTTGGCGCACTTCTCGAACCCCCATGGAAGAGTCCGGTTCCAGCACTTTTCTCGGCCTCCGAGAATCTGATACTGGGCCATGGGACATCGCCGTTTTGCAAATTCCACTAGAAATGACTTCTAGTTACGGGGAAGGAACCAAGCAAGGCCCCTTGGCATGCATAGAAGCTAGTTCACAAGTCGAGCTCTATGACGAAATTCTTCCAGAGGAGCTCCCGTGCGGGACTGAGATCCACACTGCAGAGCCTTGGGAATCAGATGCTCCAACCCTGAGGTCTCAGTTGGACTCGATCAGGGAGTACGTCAGGCCGTGGATATCTGGTGGCCAATTCCCCCTAGTTCTTGGTGGCGAACATGGAATACTCCTCCCCATCGTCGAGGCGTTGGCTGACCACAATATGATTTCCGATTTCTCCGATCTTACGATTGTCCAGATAGATGCTCATGCAGACCTAAGAGACCGTTTGAATGGTGAGGAATTCTCACATGGTACCGTTATTCGCCGGGCCCTTGATCTTGGAGTGGGGAAGGTGATCCAGATTGGAGTAAGGGCTTTCAGTTCCGAAGAAGAATCTCTGATTAATTCCGACGATAGGATTCAGACTTGGTTTGCAAGGGATCTACTCTCTGTCTCAGATGGAGGTCTAGAGTGGGACAGGATGATTGGGGGACTAGCGGAAATAACTGGCCCGGTATGGCTGACCTTCGACGTAGATGGCCTGGACGGTTCATTGGTTCCGTCGACGGGGACTCCTGTTCCGGGAGGATTGAGTCACTGGGGGGCAGTTGATGTTATTGAGAGTCTTTTCTCTTCTGAGAAATGCAAGGTCATCGGGGCTGACGTCAACGAAATAGTCCCAGGCACTGAAGGCACTCTCACACAGTTTAGTGCTGCGCTAATCGCGACCAAGATTGTAGCCTGCCATATTGCTGATTTTTCTAACAGAGGAGAGTAAGGATTGTAGCGTATCGCCTACTAAGCGGCGCTGTGCGCCGCTCACTCGCAATTATGGTCCTGGCCTCACTGGTGGTAGTATCGGCATCGCCAATGGCCTGTGGCCAGATTAGTCAGCCAGACATTGTCCAGGAACACTGGTACCACAGTTATGCGACTCTAACTCTTGACGTGAATGCATGGGCAGACGAATATCCCGAAATTGTTGACCTGGTAGTTGCAGGGCAAACAGAGCTAGGTAGGAACCTCTGGGTTCTGAGAATCTCGGACTGGAGCGTGGAAACCAAACCAGATGGAGCCGAAAAGGAAGTTGTGTACATTGATGGTGGCCATCATGGCAATGAGCATCTGGGAACAGAGTTGGCTTTCCTAACTGCCGAGTTCTACATCGAGGGGTGGGCTGACGGCGATCAGGACGTAATCAACGTACTTTCTACCACCGAGTTGCACATTCTAATAATGCTCAACGCTGATGGCAATGATTTCGACACCCGGTGGAATGTCAACCAAGTGGATTTGAATCGGAATTACGACCACTACTGGAATACCTGTCCAACCACTCAACCCGGGAGTGCGGCATTCAGCGAATCCGAAACCCTCGCGAATTCAATCTACATGAACACTGAGGTTCCAGATGCAGATCTGTATGTAACGATGCACACAGGGGTTTGGATTATGCTCTACCCATGGGGGAAATGGCCTGACCAGCCTTCGGATTGGGAATTATTCCACTTCATCAGGGACGATGTGAATTCGGAAATTTCGGAGATCCCAATTCGCAACGCAAATCAGGGCCTTTACCCCAACTGTGGAACCAGTCGAGACTACGGCTACGGAGTTATGGGCTATCCCACGTTCACATTCGAGACTGACGACGAGCAATTCTTGCTTGGTACTGTGGAGGCATTGTCGGAAAGGCTGGGAGAGGAGCTGGAAGTTATGAAGTACCTGATCGAGAATGTGTGGTACTGGAGGGCCCGCCTTGTTGTCGATTCCCTGACGGTGATGGATGGGGTGGTTCATCTTGACGTGTCCAACCTTGGACGGGCGAGCACGGCAAATGCCACACTGACGTATTTGGCTGAAGATGGTGAGATCTGGTTCCCCGACGGTGAGGAATGCTTCGGAACGGATGCGGAATACAACTACTCGGCCCATGGGTGTGGCTTTGGAGTCAATGCCACGAATGGCACTAAGGTAACGTTCGATTTCGGGGGCGCCCCCATTTCAGAGGAAGGAGGCCAGTTCCACCTATTCTACCAGAAGAGGGTGATAGATGCATCGACGTGGGTAACGGAGCCGGTTAACGGATCTGTGGTCCAATTCGAGAGTGCTTCCAACAGGTCCCTATCCTCCCCATCGGTGTTTCTCAGCATGGTCTGTGTACTTCTAGCGGCACTAAGAAAGAGAGAAGCGGAGAAACAGTCATAGAGAAATCTAATCTCCTCTGAAATGGTGACTTTCTATAGGAATTGTTTGTAAACTTCCGGCTAATCGTACAGTTGGGACTATTTATGGAGATAAGCAATAGTGAATTTACAGAACTGGGAGGGCAGTTGGTTCTGCCTTTCTTCGAAGGGAACGACAAGCCGCCGAACAACGCACTTAGTGGGCTCAGCAGGAGTCAGCGAACGCTAGTCAGGGAGGCACTGGCATCCGGCGGTTTTGATGGGAAGAAGGGGAAGAGGATGACGCTATGGACCCCGGGTTGCAACATTATCCTAGTTGGGATGGGCGCTAAGGAGTCACTAGGCCACAAGAGAGCAAGGGACACTGGTGCTAGGTTAATTGCATCCATGTCGAAGAAGAAGGGTCTTGATGTCACAGTCAGGTTCACTTCCGGTTGGTCTTCAGCACGGATGATAGACTTCGCAGAGGGAATGATGCTGCGCGACTACGAGTTCCTGTCCCACCAGGAGGTTCCTGAGAGCCATATCGAAGATCCCTGGAAGATTGACTTCCAAGCTAGCAGCAGATACCAAGTCAGGCTATCAGAGGGACTGGGGAGGGCCCACTCAGTGGTCGGGGGAGTCCACCTGGCTAGGGACTTGGGCAATGAGCCGGCCAACGTCCTATACCCGATGGAGTACGCCAGGAGGGCCGAGGAATGGTCGAAAGGGAAGGAAAACGTAGTCGTCGAGGTGTACGACTGGGAAAAACTGCAAGAGTTGGGAATGGGGGGCTTGATCAACGTAGGCAAGGGCAGCGAGAGGAAGCCATGCATGGTCCTCTTCACCTTGAATCCGGATGCCGATGAAGGAGTCCGTAGGCCATGCATAGTCGGAAAGGGCATCACATTCGACACGGGTGGAATCTCCATCAAACCCACCAGAGGAATGTGGGACATGAAGTACGACATGTGCGGTGCTGCGACTGTCTTCGGCCTGATGGATGCCCTTCACTCGACTGGCTTTGAGAGGAGGGTGAATGGGATCGCCTGCCTCGCCGAGAACATGCCGGGTGCCGGGGCCTATAGGCCAGGGGACGTCTTCAAGACGTACTCCGGGAAGACTGTGGAGGTGTTCAGTACCGATGCCGAAGGGAGGAACGTCCTGTCGGATGGGCTGTGGAAGGCTGGCGAGATGGATCCGGAGTACATCGTAGACCTAGCGACACTCACCGGGGCCGTTGTCACTGCTCTTGGAAATCAGATATCAGGGATGTGGGCTAACGAAGAGGGGATTGCAAAGAGGCTCAAGGCGGCTGCTAGGAGAAGCGGCGAGCCAGTCTGGAGGATGCCCCTCAATGCACAGTTCCGGAAGTACATGACTGATTCTGCCTTCGCGGATATCAGAAACGGCTCGATAGGGGGGAGGGCCGGGTCTTCTAACACGGCTGCCTCATTCTTGGAGTTCTTCGTCCCCCACAGAGGCTTCGACGAAGAGTCGGAGAAGATTCCCTGGGTTCACTTGGACATCGCAGGGACCGCCTGGGGTCCGGGTGCCAAGGCTCGCTCAGAGGGGTCTAACCCCCTCTTCCAGTACGGGACCTCGGGAGTCCATGTCAGGACCCTTCACCGGCTCATCACTGAAGAGTGATCAGTCTTGGTCATCGTCATCGGAGTCTACGACCTCGAAGTCCGCGTCTACGACCCCATCGTCATCGCCATCTTCCTTTTCCTCAGCCATCTCGGCTGCTGCTGCTTCGTAGAGCTTAGTGGAGATGGCATGCATTGATTGCTCCAGTTCAGACATCTTAGCCTGAATTGCAGCCTCGTCGATGTCTTCCAGCGGAATCGGGGTCTCGTCCTTTACGATAAGGGACTCGAGCTCATCCAGCTTCTCGAGAACGGGTTTGGTGTCATCCTCGGAGAGCTTTTCCTCGTTTTCCTCTATCATCTTCCTAGTCTGGTAGACTACGCTATCCGCTGAGTTCCTCATTTCGACCTTCGCCTTTCTCCTCTTGTCCTCATCGGCGAATTTCTCGGCATCCTCAATCTTCTGCTTTATCTCGTCCTCGGATAGGGAGGTCTGACTTTCTATCTTGATAGATTGCTCTGTGCCTGTTCCAAGATCCTTGGCAGAGACGTTTACGATGCCGTTTGCATCGATGTCGAATGTGACCTCGATCTGTGGGATTCCGCGTGGGGCCGCTGGGATCCCCATCAGGTGGAATCTCCCGAGGGTGATGTTGTCCTTGGCAAACTCCCTCTCCCCCTGCAATACGTGGATCTCCACAGCTGGCTGGTTGTCTGCAGCGGTGGAGAAGGTCTCAGACCTTCTCGAGGGAATCGTTGTGTTCCTCTCGATCATGTTCGTAGTTACGCCACCAAGCGTCTCGATGCCCAACGTTAGGGGCGTCACATCGAGCAGAAGGACGTCGGTAACACCTTCGTCACCGACAATTATTCCAGCCTGCAGGGCAGCCCCCATTGCGACTGCCTCATCCGGGTTGATTCCCTTGAAAGGTGCCTTACCGACCTCCTCCTCGATTGCCTGCTGTACTGCTGGGCCTCTTGTCGAACCCCCGACTAGCAACACCTTGTCCACGTCTCCCTTCTTTATTCCGGCATCCTTCATGGCCTGACGAGTGGGGGACATCGTCCTCTCTACCAAGGAGGATGTTAGTTTCTCGAACTTCGAACGGGACAGTGACATGTCGAGATGCTCTGGCTGGCCATCCCTCATTGTGACGAATGGCAGGTTGATCTGGGTAGATGGAGTCCCAGAAAGCTCGATCTTTGCCTTCTCTGCTGCTTCACGGATCCTGCTCATTGCCTGCAGATCCTTCTCCAGGTCTATTCCGGTAGACTTCTTGAACTCGGAAACTATCCAATCCATCACAGCCTCATCGAAATCGTCACCGCCGAGCCTGTTGTCGCCACTGGTAGCTTTGACCTCGATCTGAGGTTGTCCGTCGACCTGGTAAATCTCCAGGATGGAGACATCGAATGTCCCGCCACCTAGGTCGTAAACGAGGACGGTCTGGTCCTCCTCCTTGTCGACACCATAGGCCAGTGCTGCGGCGGTTGGTTCGTTGATTATCCTGAGAACCTCCAGACCGGCAATCCTTCCTGCGTCCTTAGTTGCCTTCCTCTGGGAGTCCGAGAAGTATGCCGGGCAGGTCACTACCGCTTGCTTAACCTCAGTACCCAGGTACTCTTCGGCATCGGCCTTAAGCTTCTGAAGAACAAAGGCAGAAATCTCCTGAGGAGAGTAGCTGTCTCCGTCAATGTCCTTTGTCCAATCCGTGCCCATTTCCCGCTTTACCGAGATGATAGTCCGCTCTGAGTTGGTAACAGCCTGTCTCTTCGCGGTCACGCCGACCAGACGTTCTCCCTCCTTGGTGAAGGCAACCACGCTAGGAGTGGTCCGAGATCCCTCGGAGTTGGGTATTACTACCGCCTTTCCCCCTTCTATTGTCGCTACACAGCTGTTTGTCGTTCCTAGGTCAATTCCTATTACTGCAGATCCCATTTTCATATCTCCTGTTTTTTCCAAACTACTTCAGTTCGAATGTTATGTCGAGGATGCCGTTGTTAATCTCCCAATCGACGACCCCCGATGATGCGTGTGGGAGTACGAATGTTCTGAACGGCCTGATCTGATTGGTCCTTAGCATCTGTAGGACAACACCTTCTCCGGTAAGGCTCAATTCGAGATTGTCGGAAGAGATGTCATCGAACTTCGATACATCGATAGTCACGAACATCTGGTCATTGTTGACGTACACGTCGCCCTCTGGGATCGAGTCGTCTTTCGATTCGTGATGGCTCTCGTCTACATCTACTCTGACTTCAGAAACAGAGGGTTTGATGTGTATGTCGACGCCCATCTTCTTCAGAAAATCTCCAAGTCCCTGAGGACCGCTAATCATAGACTCGAAGTTCTTCATGAACTCCTCTGGATCAGAGTTTAGTCCGAGTTTGACTTCGCTCATAGAGACCTTCTCGGGGTCTATTCCCATTTCCTCGAATTGGCTTCTTACTTGCTTAATCATAGATTTCAGAGTATTTATGTCGACTGGCATTCCCATTTGTTCGAACATCCTGGCCATTTCCTCAATGGCTTCTTCATCGAAATTGTCCCAATTCTCTCCAGTCATACTATCACTAATCAACCTCTAGTTGTATAGTGGGAAAGATAGGTGGTATTTGAATGGAACGGATA